>NZ_JBQEAU010000066.1:0-24307 GCF_052108595.1 Advenella sp. | reverse complement strand
ATCCTGACATAAAGCCTGCCTATGATTTGTCGTATCCCGATCAGGTTGATCAATAAGCAACTGAACTATCTGAATATTAACCATTTCGGACAGTGGCCCATTTGACTGGCAGCCCTGATCACAAGTGAGCACCGCTCATACCCGCAAATCCGCTCCCTATTTCGATCGACCCGAACGCATCCAACGCGAGAGATGAACATGGATATCCCTCAGTTACAGAACCGGCCAGTAATCGCGCATACACCTATGCCCGAATTGCTTCACTTCAAAAGCATGAAAGGACAGGCCGGACTGTCGGAATTGTTTGAGTTCAATGTCGAGCTGGTTGCCAAGACCTATATGCTGGATGTCCGGTCGCTGCTGGGAAAACCGCTCACATTGCAAGTGGAAACGGCCGGTGGGGCACCACATTACCTCAATGGCCAGATTATTCGGTTCGAGCTGGTTGGCCGTGAATTGCTCAATTCCGAATATTATGTTTATCGCGCTACGGTGCGGCCTAGCCTGTGGTATCTGACCCAGTCCAGGGACAATCGTATTTTCCAGAATAAGTCGGCAGTGGATATTATCAAGCAAGTGCTGGGCACCTATAGCTTTGCGGTGGAATATAACCTGACCGAGTCTTACCGCGACTGGGAATATTGCGTGCAGTATCAGGAATCGGATTTTGATTTTGTCAGCCGACTGATGGAGCATGAGGGCATCTATTACTGGTTTCGTCATGAGAACGGCCAGCACACGCTAGTGCTCACAGATGATATGTCAACGCACGAGCCGGCGCCGGGCTACGATACCTATACCTTCTACGATGGCCAGATGCACATGCTTGCGCACGAAGAGTTCGTATCGGACTGGCATGTGCAGGCGCAGATCACGCCCGGCGGCTACGCGACGGTTGACTACGATTTTCGCAAGCCTGGTGCCCGACTGGACTCGACCAGCAAGAATGCCGAAGCAGCCAATACAGACAAGCTGGAAATCTACGAGTGGCAGGGCGGTTACCAGGAAGTGGACCACGGTGAAAAATATGCTCGCCTGCGGCTGCAGGAAATACAGGGAGCAAGAGAGCAGGTGCTCGGCATATGCAATATCCGCGCCGTTGAACCGGGACGTCTCTTCAAACTGCGCAATCATCCGCGCCGTGCCGAAAATCGCGAATACCTTTGCGTATCCGTCACCTACAATATGAGTGTGGCCGGTTATTCCTCCGGTACTGAGCAAGAGGATCATTTTGAAGTGATCTTTCGCGCGTTGCCATCCAATATTCAATTTCGCGCGCCTCGGGTGACGCCGC
Source organism: Advenella sp. (assembly GCF_052108595.1). NCBI lineage: Bacteria > Pseudomonadati > Pseudomonadota > Betaproteobacteria > Burkholderiales > Alcaligenaceae > Advenella > Advenella sp. Next base: position 23,013 of record NZ_JBQEAU010000066.1, on the reverse strand, counting down.
AGCCCAAAACCAGCGGGCCGCAAACGGCCCGTGTCGTGGGTCCGGCCGGCGAAGAATTGTGGACTGACCAGTACGGCCGCATCAAGGTCATGTTCCACTGGGATCGCCAGGCGACTGGGGACGAAAACAGCTCCTGCTGGATTCGTGTGTCCAGTCCGTGGGCGGGCGGCGGGTTTGGCGGACTGCAATTGCCACGTATCAATGATGAAGTGGTGGTGGATTTCATCGGCGGCAATCCGGATCGACCGGTCATTCTGGGACGGGTTTACAACGCGCAGAACATGCCGCCGGTGTCGCTGCCAGCCAATGCGACGCAAAGCGGTTTTCGCAGCCAGTCCGTATTCGGCGACCCCAGCATGCGCAACCAGATGATCTTCGAAGACAAGCTGGGCCAGGAGCTGGTGGATATGCGTGCCCAGCTGGACATGCTGCTGAACGTGGTGCGTGATATGACGGTCACAGTGGGCGCCAATTTGAAGACGACTGTGGGCGAGACCGAGACTCGGGACGTAACGGGAACGCGCACCACGCATATTATCGGGCATGAAAAGGAAACGTTCGACGCCGGTGTTCATCGGGAGATCACCAGCGCCGGCCTGGCCGACAATATCAAGGACGGCGCGGTGACCAAAATCCTGACTGGAGACAATGAATTCCGTGTTGAGGGAGGGGACAATACTGTCTACATAAACGGTCTCGAGGATTATCATGTAACAGGTACGCACACTCAGACAATCGACGATGCCGAGATCCAGAAGTACAACACCAGCCTGAATCAGACGGTCACCGGTCCTACAGATCTCATGTATGACGGCACGCTCAAGCGCACCGTGACGGATACCGAGACGGTTGAAGTTGAGGGTGTCGCAGACCATACCTATGGCGCGGAATATACATCCAAACATAGCGGCAAAGTCTATTACGACGTATCGGGTCAGGACTATGAAATTCTATGCGCAAATTACAAAATCAAGGCCACTGCGCAGGAAGAGCGTATCGTTACCGCTCACGCCAAGAATACCTTTAAAGCCGGACGGGAAACCAGCGTGACGGGTCACGACTCCTTTGAGGGTTCGACCAGGTCTGCCACTTATATTGCAGGAACGACGATGGCGGCCATGATTGCGAACTACCGTGCCTATGCGTTTTCTGCCGATGCACTCAACCTGAATCTGGCTGCTGTCAAATTTTCCTTTCAGGTCATGAAAGTCGATTTGAGTGCGGGCTCCATGAAAGCCGACGGTGCTGAGTTGAACACCGGGGGGCTGGACGTCAAGCTAAAGGGGCTGGGTACCCATATCTTTGGTTTTCTCGGACTTCTATAAGGAGATTTGCAATGATACTTCAAGGCCGTGTCGGCTCCTGCGCGACAATCGTCGACATCATGCTGCTGGGCCCACGGCCCAACTTTGGCCCAAAGTTAACAATGATACCTAATCCGCTTTCACGCGTATTTACCCCTGGGCTGGATTTGGAGTGCTGTCCGTTACCGACGATGATTACCTGGGCAAATGAGAGCGGTATTCTTGGGGTGTTGGTACCGGTGGTCAAATGTTTTTCCACCAAATTCATCAACGTCAGTTTTCGTGTGTTTTCGGGTGCGCTGCCAGTGTGTCGATGGACGTCTATTGGACTGAGCAATATTATCAACGGCGTGGCGTCACTCAATGCCATCCCGTCACCGAATCGTACTTTTGTGTTTGCCTGATCCCAAGGGTTGTCCGGCAGACTGATTGCGGTCCAGTATACGAAGTGTTGCCTGTTCAGTCCTTGAGTTTGTTGGCCAGGCTCCACGCCTGCGACTCGGCCAGATACGGCTGGCGAGCGATTGCCCCCGGTGAGCGCAGGACGGTTCCATCGGAGAACAGGGCGCCATGAAACAGGGTATCGTTTAGTCGGACTGCGTCAAACCGACCCTGCTGCAGATTAGCGAAAGAAAAATCGGCACGGGACAGGTTGCTATTTGAAAAATTGCCGGATTTGCAATTGGCATAATGAAGAATGGCTTCTGTCATATCACAGTCCAGAACGACGCTGTCTATGGCCAACGCATTCATCCATATCGATTGCTGCAACCGGCATGCAATAAATGCAGCCTGGGTCAGGTCCGCTTCTATAAGTAATACGTTTGTGCAATCTGAATGTCGGAATATACTGCGTTGTAGATTGGTGCCTTGAAAATTGCACATGGTCAGTTCACATTCACTGAATGTCACTGCTTCCATATTTGCGCGGGTAAATGGACACTGGTGAAAGGTCAGATTTTCAAACACCATGCCGGTCATAGTGCATTCAGTAAATACAACACGATCGAAATATACATTTTCAAACAGGGACTGTCGCAAGTCATTCTGGAAAAATATCACAAGTTCCAGATAGGCATCCGAAAAGTCAGTCCCCTCAAGACGGATATCATGGAATGTGGTTTTTTCTGCCGCCTCCAGATGCAGCGTTGCATTGGATAAGTCGGCGCTGGAAAAGGAGCATGATTGCAGCTTTGCATTGCGCCAGGTAGTCTGTGTCAGGTCGCTATACACAATATTGTGCTCGGTGAAGCTGGCTTGGTCAAAGCACACGTTCTTTACGCTGCAGTGCGATATCATGCCCTTGTTGAAATTCGTATTGCTGAAGTCCGCCTCGTCAAACACGCATTTGGAAAACATCGTTTCGGTCAGAACGGCGTTCCTGAACGAAGCGCCGGAAAAATCTACTTTCTCAAATATCTGCCCGCTCAGATCGAATCCATCCAGAATCAGTCTTCGGCAATCCTCTTGTACGACAGGTTCATACAGGGTCAGAAGTTCACGAAACTTTGCAATATCCATCATGACTGCTGCTCCCAGAAATGCGTTGCCCGTTTGCGCAACGGATATAGCTTTGCGTATTTAAGAAACACGCCCTGGGTACGCGAAGTGTCGTCCAGAAGGGTTTCTGATACGTCAGCGGTGCACAGGTTGGCCCGGCGCAAATCAGTTCCACGCATATCTGCCTGCTGAAAGTTGCTGCCGGTTAAGTCTGCAGCGACAAAGCGTGCAAGACGCAAGTCGGTACGCCTGAATATAGAGCCGGTCGCTTTGACTGCAGTGAAGTTTGCGGCTTGCAGAAGCGCCTCACTGAAATCACAATGCAGTATGACCGCATTGGAAAAATCAATGGTGTTTAACACTGTTCGATTAAACGAGCTGTTTTTCATATTTGCTCCCCGGAAGCTGCAAGTATCCATTTGCAGTTTGTAGGTGAAGGAGGCACCCTCCATATGAGTGTGCATGAAGCTTATGTTTTTCAGGTCGCTGGCAACGAAAGCAATACTGCTCAGTTTGGCATTTTCAAACGTGATGTTTTCAAGTGTATTGGCCTGGAATGCAACTTGTGAGAACTGCCCCAGGGCAAAGTTACTGTTGGAAAAACTGGATTCAGTAAAGATCGTCTTGTTGATGGTCGCATTGTCAAAGCGGCAGCTAGAGAACGTGGCGCGCGTTGTCTGTACGATGTCTTCCCAAAGAGTGCGCTCAAAGTTGCAGTAGGAAAAAGTGCTTTCCTGCAAAACCATTGCCGAGAGCCTGGCGCCGGTGAAATCTGCCCGCAACAGGGTGGTGGCGCCCAGATTGGTTTCGCTGAACAGGGCGTCGCGTAGAGAGGTGTTTTCAATCACCGCCCGTGTCAGCAAAGCACGACTGAAATTAGCCCCATCCAGTGTGGCGAGGGTCAGATCTGCATCCGATATGTCGCTGCCGGTGAAATCAGCGGCCGTCAGGTTCAGGCCAGACAAATTTGCACCAGACAGATCCAGCTCACGCATGTCCATGCCACTTCGATAGCGTTCAAGTACCACGTCGCGCTTCTGATCGGCTATGTGTTTTGTGACAGCGACACCCTGCGGCAGAAAATGGGCCGAGTACAAATTGATCTTTTTTATCTGTTGTTTGGTCTGATTTAACTGCTCCCTGTCCGGTGTCCCGGGAGTGCTTTTCTGGCCCGACTGATGTCCTGCCTGCCATTGTGTTTCCATCTCGGTTTGCAATTGCTCCAGCCGTAGCATGGCGTCTTTCATGTCCTGTGCTGCAGAGTCGGGTACCTTTCCGTCTACAACGTCCTGCATTTTCTTGGTAAATGCAGGATCAGGCCCCTGGTTTGCCGCAAGGTCCTTTTTGACACGTTTTTTTTCTTCATCAATCTGTCGTTCTGATGCTTTTTTCAGCCGTTGCATGCGTTCATGCAGTTCCGGCAGATATTCGCCGCTGATAGGGAACTGGGGGCCGCTGAACTCCGGCATGATATTGTATGGTTCCAGGCCAGTATCCAGCAATTTGTCACGGATTTCGGTGCGAATACGTTGTTCGCGTTTGCCCGCGTTTTCCAGCAATAATCCTGTGTCGACCGGCCGGGTATCGAGCCAGTCTCCCATGATCGATTTGGGCACCAGATCTTTGTCACGCAGGGCATATAATGCGCCTGTATCCATGTCGCTGCGCAGATCAAAAATGTCCTTGTACCAAGATTTTTCACGGGCATGTCCCGGCAGTTCGATGGCGGCGATAATGGCGCGTACGTCTTCGGCGTAGGTTTGCGCGACTGCGGTCGAACCATGGTACATCATGATGGCGTGTTTAATCCCCGGTAGCAGCCAGATCGTCGTCGGCTGCAAATCGACCTGTAGAAAATCTTCGTCGCCATGGTCGTTCTGCTGACTCACGAAGCACCGGGGAATCCAATCGGGAATTGTTCCTGTCCAGCATGCCTGCTCGGGGTGCATGTTCCAGACAGAGAACTCGCAGCCTAATGGCAGGCTGTCCCTGTTGGTCCAGTGCTGGTCATCGTCTGCCGCATTGAACAGGCGGGTATCCATGTCCGGAAAGAAGCCGGTAATATCCGTTTTCATCCAGGTCTCGCTAAAGCTGCCTACGTGCTTATAACGCCGCGGCCGGTTGATCATGACCGGACTGAATCCAGCTGGCTTGGGGCGCTGGGTTTTGGAAGAGATGCGTTCCGTTGGCAGCTCTATATTAGGCAGCCGCGTTGTCCATACGCCGTTGATAAGTTCGCGGTCGATGCCTTTGCCGTCAGGATTCTCGTCAAAGCCTTTTCCGCCAAATGCGTTGGCCCAGGTTACCGGCATCTGCTCAAAGGATTGTGGATCTGATATCCGATCGCCCAGCCAGTAGCGCTCGCCAAATACAAGTAGACTCTTTTCGTTGTCTCCTACTTTGGCGCGCACAGCACATTGTGTTTTATCTTGCTGATGCGCAGTGTAGGCCGTGCCACTGACAATAAATTCCGGACATGTTTTGGGCAGAATCAGGTCAAGAATGTTATTGCAGTCCATCGCCGGCAGCAGATGTGTGGTGATTTCAGCTTCGGGAACCAGCCGGGGCGTGGGGCCGTTGAAATCAATCAGCGTATAGACCAGAACACCCAGACGGCTTTGTTCCAGATATCCGTAGGGCCGTGTGAGTACGCCCACGCGAAGGGGTTTGACAGTTCTCATTGGCAGATGTGTGAGTGAAAGAAAGGCAGCCGGAGTGGGCGCAGGAAAGACTGCGCTAGCTATACCAAGGTTGAGCGTCAGCTCATATGGATTTGGTCGCCGTTGATTTTCATGACGTCCTGAGCCGTTAGCGTCGTGTAGCCGCCGTGGACTCGCGTCAATTTGTCTGCTTCGTAATCAATGGTTTGCGCACGCACATGGTCGACTTCTTTGATATGGCGAAAGCAGAGTCGGGCGATGCTGTTGATGCGATCGGCCATAAGACTGACAATACTGGAGAAAAAGGTGGTTGTGCCAACAGTGGCTTCCAGTGTTTCGCCGGCGTATGACATCTGTCCAATCGTAAGTTTGGCTGTGTCGTTCGTCTGTTCGTAATGAGCAGAGCTGAGGGTCAGCGTGGTATCGCTGGCTATCCGGGTGCTGGTTGCCGAGTGTAGCGACACACTGCCGGTTGTACTGCTGATGGCCAGGTCTCCCCGGATTTTGAGGGCAACCGGTGCATTGCTGCTGCGCGAGACCACAGCAATTAGATAAACACGGTCGTGATCCGGGCCGCTGATGATGACCTGATCGCCCACTTGCGGCTCGATCAGGCAGCTGAGGGCCTGCTGGCAGACCCAGTCAACTCCGTCGCAGTTGACGGTAAAGAGGGCGCCATCGACCAACTGAACCGTACCGATAAGCTGTACTGGATCATAGCTGAGTGTCCGCTTTTGTGTGGCGAGCATGACTTCTCTCCGGTCAAATGAATAATATGCAATTGTCAGGGTTGAATACTTCATGGATATGACATTCTGATGAATAGCGCCGTTTTTACATTTTGCAGCATCTGTATCGCACAAATAACCGGAGAGGGTCACGCAAGGCAACGTAATTGAGCGTTGCGGCATGAATACGACGACGGCGCGCTTCTGTGCCACGGGACGCTTCGCATGGCGGCAGCGGCGGCAGTGTTGCCTGGCTGGCATCGGTACCACTCGCTGGCTATGACAACTGTCGTATTCCTCCCCTGAAGTTGTCGTATCAGCCTATTTTCGCTTCAGCGCTTTATGCGCATACTATGGCTGTAGACGACAGTGTCTGTCGCTCACAAACTAACGGAGAATACACATGAATTATGTCGATGGTTTTGTTGCTGCGGTGCCGACTGCCAACCGTGAAGCGTACATTAAACATGCCTCTGAGGCTGCGGAGATTTTCAAGGAGCTGGGGGCGTTGAGTGTTGTTGAGTGCTGGGGCGACGAAGTGCCCGATGGCAAACTCACCTCTTTTGCCATGGCGGTGCAATCCAAGCCGGATGAAACTGTGGTGTTTGCCTGGATTACATGGCCTTCCAAAGAGGTGCACGACGAGGGCATGAAGAAAATGATGGAAGATCCGCGGATGCAGCCTGACGTTAACCCCATGCCTTTTGACGGCAAACGCATGATATTCGGTGGGTTCGTTCCGGTTGTGAACGTGTAGGGTTGCCTGCCGCGCCGGCGTGGCGCTGCGTTGGTCGTCGCGCTCTTGCTGCCTACAGTGCAGCAGCGCGGGGCGGGGTAGCAGCGCGTGATATTCTTGGAGCCGACACGGCGCGATGGCGCTGTCGTCGGTTTTCTGCCCGCAATCGCTGTTGGTATGTGACACAGCGGCGGGGAGCCTATAAAATACCAGATACTTAATCCCGCCTGGTGTCTGCGTTTCTGCCATTGGTTGGTCATGCAGCGCAATCGGGCAATCTGTCTGGATATTGCATTATGAGAAAAACCCTGCTGTTGCTTGCCGGCTCGTGCTCGCTGTTGGCTGCATGCGCCGCACCGCCGGTTGTTGCCCCGTTGACTGAATCACAATTGCAATCGATGAGCTGCAGGCAGATCGGACGCGAAAGCGATAAACTGAACCTGCAGGTCGATCAATTGCGCGGCAACGACGCCCTGTTCGGACCGGACGAGAGCCAGAAGCAGGCCGCCATCTCTGCAGGGCAGTTCCGCCTGCAGCAATTACGGACACAAAGCGTCAGAAAGCTTTGCACGTTCGGCTGAAAAACAGGATAGCCATGTTTAAAAATACCGCAGGGCGCGTGATCTGCCTCATGGCGCTGGGGTTGATCGCAGCATGTTCAACCGGCACTGATCATTCAAAAAATGCAGAATGCGGACGCATCAATTCACGCATCATGATGGCGCCGGCGCCAGGAGCAGGGGACAATTTCCTGTCTCGCAACAGTGCAGACCAGCGTGCCGATGCGCATCGGGCAAGGGCACGTCGCATGGGCTGCGACTGACAACAACCCAGGAATCGTCACAACCGAGGGTGGCAACAGCCACTACAACATGGTATGAGACCCGCTATGCCTTGCTAAATGGGAGCGTCAGACATGAACTCACAGGACAAAAACGGAAAACTTGACTATATCGAGTTTACGGTCAGGGACATTGTTCGTACTTGCAAATTCTACGCGAGCGCTTTTGGCTGGTCCTTCAAGGACTATGGACCGCAATACTGTGAGTTTACCGACGAGCGTTTTACCGGGGGATTTGCGCAGGGCGAGCCGGTCAGCCCGGGCGGCCCGCTGGTCATTTTGTATACGGATAATCTGGCGCATATGCAAGAGCGCATCGAGCGGGCCGGGGGGCGGGTTGTCAAACCCGTTTTCGCGTTTCCCGGTGGCCGGCGATTTCACTTTGCCGACCCGGACGGCTACGAGCTTGCGGTGTGGTCAGACCAGCAGGATTAAGCCTGTACTGAGTGTTTCTGTTTCCTGACCAGGTCCACGCCCTGGTTGGCCAGTGCATCTGCCCGCTCGTTGCCCGGGTCGCCGGCATGGCCCTTGACCCACTTCCAACTGACATCATGCCTGGCAATCTGCTCATTGAGCAACAGCCACAGATCGACATTTTTGACCGGCTTTTTGTCGGCGGTCTTCCAGTTGCGCGCCTGCCAGCCGGCCATCCATTCGCAGATACCCTTTTTTACGTATTGTGAATCGACATGCAAGGTGACGTTGCAACTGCGTTTGAGCGCCCGTAACGCTTCGACAACGGCCATCATTTCCATGCGATTGTTGGTCGTTTGCGCCTCGCCGCCGAAAAGGGTTTTTTCATGCGGACCCTGGCGTAGCAGTACGCCCCAGCCGCCGGGGCCGGGGTTGCCCTTGCAGGCGCCATCTGTCCAAATATTGACTTGCGGTTTATCCATGAGGTTCTTTAAAAAGCTGACGTACTTCGCGGCGGGATATTGCGGCTTCGCCGCGGGCGAATTTTTTCTTCTTCTTGCCTTTCCAGGAGGGGCCGATCAGCGTCATCCCATGGGCCCGCTTGACTGCGGCCAGCAAGTAAACGGCGCCTGCGACGGGCCACCATCGATCGCCGGCTTGGTTCATGAAGTTCCACCGATTCAGCCACCGATCCGTATGGCAGGCGGGAGTGTAACAGCCAAAGTAGCCCCGGTCTACCTCGAATGACAGCAGTTTCATCCAATCTTTCAGGCGTGTGATCGATACCTGGCGCGAGGCGGCCACCGGCATCCAAGGCTTGCGCGCAGGCATGCGCGAGCGCAGGCCCCACAGGCTCCAGGGGTTGAATCCCGAGATAATCAGGCGCCCTTCGTGAACCAATACCCTCTCAGCTTCCCGCAGGACCAGATGGGGGTTGTCGGCGCATTCCAGAATATGGGGCAGGATCAGCAAATCGATGGAGTTGGAGGCCAGCGGCAGGGCGTCCAACTGCGTCTGGACAAATCGGGTGTTGGGGTAGTGGGTGCAATTGTTAAAGCTGTCATCGGTCAGAATGATTTTGCTGCGCATTCTGTTATGATGCAAAAAATTCCAGTCAGGCAGGCCGACCTGAACCGCGTTGAACCCGAAAGAGTCGGCCACAATCTGATCGAATTTTGATGATTCCCATTGAATGACGCGCTGGCCCGGGTCCGTATTGAACCAATCTGCCAGATTGATGATTCGCGAATGGATTTGTTTCACTGATTCCTCGGTATAAATGCGGCGCCTTAAGTAAAGTGATGACTATCTGATGACTATAAAAATCTGGCCGATCAGCGCGTTCAGCGACAATTATATCTGGGCAATTGTACAGGCTGATCAGGCGGTTGTCGTTGATCCCGGTGATGCGGCCCCGGTGCTGGCTTACTTGCGTGATCAAGGGTTAACCCTGACTAATATTCTCCTGACCCACCACCATGCCGATCACGTCGGCGGTGTGGCCGAGCTGGTCCAACACTCAGGAGCCACGGTCTATGGGCCGCCTGGTCCCACTATCCCCTGTCGCAATGTCGAGCTCAGGCAAGGAGATCACGTCAATCTGGGTATATTTGGGCAATTTACCGTGTTGGAAGTTCCGGGCCATACGCTGGACCACATCGCCTATTTCGGGCAGGTCGATGAGCGAAATGTGCTGTTCTGCGGCGACACCCTGTTTGCGACAGGTTGCGGCAGATTGTTTGAAGGAAATTCTAGACAAATGCAACAAAGCCTTGATAAATTTAGAAAATTGCCCCACAATACGTCCGTCTATTGTGCTCACGAATACACGTTGGGCAACATCCGCTGGGCACGTACCGTCGATCCGCACAACCCTGATCTGGAGCAATGGCAGCGCGAAGCAGAAACATTGCGCAACAACAATCAGGCTACCGTTCCAACATCGCTGGAACACGAACTCAAAACCAATCCTTTCATGCGAACGGATGAACCGGTTGTCATAACAGCAGCCGAACAGCATGTTGGTCATTCTCTGGACCACCCCGAGAATGTGCTTGAAGTATTACGTGAGTGGAAAAACCAATTCTGAGAAAGCCTATATGAACTTAGTACGATTTTTTCTGATGGGTTGTGTCGTCGCGCTGACCGGCTGCGCTTCTTCCGGCGGGGGCAAATATAGCGATACGGTCAACTATCACGGCCCTAATCGCGATGTCTGGGACCGCGTGCGCAAAGGGTTCGATATGCCCACCCTGCAGGATGAAAAAGTCGCTTACTGGACCAATTACTACGCAGCCCGTCCGGGATCGGTCCAGACCATGGCCGCCCGTTCCGGCAAATATATCTATCACATCACCAAAGAGCTGGAAAAGCGCAATATGCCCACCGAACTGGCCTTGTTGCCGTTTGTGGAAAGTGCATACAAGGCCACGGCATTATCCCGTTCCAAGGCGGCTGGTTTGTGGCAATTTATTCCCAGTACAGGCACGCAGTACAAGCTGAAACAGGACTGGTGGAAAGACGATCGTCGCGATCCGGTGGAATCGACGCGCGCAGCGCTCGATTATCTGTCCTATCTTTATACCTTCCAGGGTAACGACTGGCACCTGGCGCTGGCGTCCTACAACTGGGGTGAAGGCTCAGTCAAGCGCGCCAGAAACCGGGCCGGTGGCGGTGGCTATCTGGATCTGAGGATGCCTTCCGAAACCCGTAATTACGTGCCCAAATTGATGGCCATCCGCAATATTGTGGCCAATCCGGCCAAGTATGGCATCACGCTGCCTTCCATCCCTGACAAACCGTATTTCGAGAAAGTGCGACGTACCAAGGATATTGACGTGGCAGTCATGGCGCGGCTGGCAGGCATTTCCGTGACCGATTTCAAGGAACTGAACCCGTCTTTCAATCGTCCTACGCTACTGGCCTTGCATGACCCCAATATTCTGCTGCCCGTATCGGCAGTAAAAACCTACAAGAAAAACCTGGCTGGTTACACGGGCCCGCTGGCCACCTATAAAGGTTACCAGCCGGCGCCGGGTGAATCGCTGTCCGCCATTGCCCAGTCGCATGGTATTTCTCTGAGCAAACTCAAATCGCTTAACGGTTATTCGTCGCGTCAGCGTGTTGCGCTGTCCTCGCGCGCGCTGATGGTGCCGGTACAGCGCGATTTCGATACCGACTCCATTGTCCCTCGTGGCCTGCCGCCAACAGCGCCTGATGGCAACCGACGCGATTCTGACAGCATGCTGGCTGACAATACGCCTGCACCAGTATCGCCGGCGGCTCCTGCGCCTGTGGTTGAACCGCGCGCTTATGCGGGCAATGCGCCAACATCGACACTGCGTCAGACATCCGGCGCTTCGGCTGGCGTACGTCAGGTAGCAAGCAACACCCGCAGTACATCCGGGGCGACACCGGTTGTGTGGGACGCGGGTGGCAATCAGCCGGCGCCGCGTAACGCACCTGCTGCAACCGATGATCCGCTGGCCGCGCTGGTTGCCCAGAACGAGGCCGGCAATCCTTCTGTCAATCGTGAATCGGTGCGTTATGTCGCCCAGGCGGCGCCAGCAAGCCATCAGGGTGCTGTACGCCCGGCTACCGCGACAGTGCGCGCTCCCGTGTTGGCCCAACAGGCCGCGCCGGCAGTTCGCGCTGCTGCCTACCGTCCGCGTGCAGCAACGACAGCGCGCACCCCCGAGCATTTTGTCACGCAGGGCGAAACCCTGTACTCGCTGGCTAAACGCTACGGCACAACGGTTGACGATCTAAAGGCACTCAATAATATTGGTACCGAAGGACTCAAAGCGGGTTTGCGTCTGCGTCTGCCAGGAACGGCAATCCGCGGTTAATTGCCGTGGACTGATGCTAAATGTTCCGGAATCACTGCGCAATGCCTTTGCATTGCGCATTTTTTTTATAATGACCATCATTGAAAAATAATTAGGACAGCAAATGGGCTTTCTTGCAAATAAACGAATACTGGTCACGGGCGTCATTTCGAACCGTTCAATCGCCTACGGCATTGCCAAGGCATGCAAAGCGCAGGGAGCTGAACTGGCTTTCACCTACGTCGGAGATCGTTTCAAGGATCGGGTGACCGAATTTGCCGCTGATTTTGGCAGCGCCATCGTAATCCCCTGTGATGTGGCTGAAGATGCGCAGATTGACGCTGCTTTTGAGCAACTGGCGCAGCACTGGGACGGGCTCGATGGGCTGGTACACTCGATCGGTTTTGCACCTCGCGAAGCGATCGCGGGCAACTTTCTGGACGGGCTTTCCCGCGAAGGCTTTCGTATTGCTCATGATATTTCGGCGTACAGCTTTCCTGCCATGACCAAGGCCGCTTTGCCATTGCTCAAGGCGCGCCAGGGATCCGTGCTGACACTGACCTATCTGGGAGCGGAGAAGGTTGTTCCCAATTACAACACCATGGGTCTGGCAAAGGCCTCGCTTGAAGCCAGTGTCCGCTATCTGGCCACCGCCCTGGGCAGCGAAGGCCTGCGCGCCAACGGGATCTCGGCCGGTCCGATCAAAACGCTGGCTGCCAGTGGCATTAAGGATTTTTCTTCCATCCTTAATTTCGTATCGGCTCATGCGCCGCTCAAACGTAATGTCACCATCGAAGATGTGGGCAATACTGCTGCGTTCCTGCTGTCGGACCTGGCTGCAGGTATCACGGGTGAAATTGTGCATGTGGACGCCGGATTCTCTACCGTCGTACCAGGCATGTCTTAAGGGTAGCAGGCGATGCGACAAATTATTCTCGATACAGAGACAACCGGCTTTGACCCGGCCGAAGGCGATCGGATCGTCGAGCTCGGGTGCGTGGAACTGATTGATCGTCAGTTCACCGGGAATAATCTGCATATTTATTTCAATCCCGACAGGGACAGTTCGCCCGGCGCACTCGAGGTGCACGGGTTGACCACCGAATTTCTATCGCAGTTCAATCGGTTTGAAGACGAAGCGGCACGGATTTTAGAGTACCTGCACGGGACCGAAATTTATATCCATAATGCCTCATTTGACGTCAAGTTCCTGAATGCGGAATTTGCACGGGTGGGCATGCCGTCTATCGACAAGACTGCCGCCGCGATTCACGATACGCTGGCCATGGCGCGTGAGCAGTACCCAGGCAAGCGCAACAGTCTGGATATGCTGTGCGAGCGGCTGGGTATTTCCAACGCGCATCGTACTTTACACGGCGCGTTACTGGATGCCGAGCTGCTGGCCGAGGTATGGCTGGCCATGACCCGAGGCCAGTTTGGCCTGGTCATGGAGCACAGCGATCAGCCGCGCCAGCAGGAAGGTCAGCCGGTGGTGGCGCAATTTGATGCGACCATCTTGCGGGTGGAAGTGGCCACGGAAGCTGAGCTGGCCGAGCATACTGCCTATCTGGATGGGCTGGACCAGGCTGCAGGCGGTCTTAGTTTGTGGCGCAAGCTGACTGAGCCTGCCCCGGCTGCCTGATTGCCGGTCCTCGTCGCGTCCTTGCAGTGCATGGATACGGCGGCGCCACGCTCGGCGCTGGCCAGGGTCATGGTTGCGCACTGCCGGTTGCGGCTCGTTTGCTGTCACTCGTCTCTTCTTTCTCTGGGTGCTTGCTTTTTGCGCCTTGCCTGTGTCCATAGCAGGCAGCGATAGCAACTGTCGCCAATTTCACGGAAATTTAACGTCCACGGTCATATAGTCTGGTTTTCTGTGCTTTTACCATCGGGATGACCGTGTACACCAGAGACCAAGATATGCGGCGTTGTCCGCAAGAGCGCCATGGCGATAAGCGGGCGAAGGCCGGCGGCATGCCTGCTGCGCAGCCTGCTATAGCAAAAATACGCAGGGCGACAGACGCATCGGTCAGTTGCGTGATTCCTGCATTGAACGAGGCGCGCAGTCTGCGCATCCTGTTGCCCATGCTTATCGTGTTGCTGCGCGATGCCTTTGCCTGCTGGGAAATGATCGTTGTTGACGATGGCAGCACCGACGATACGCCGGATTTTATGAGCGATTTCTGCCAGCGTGACAGCCGGGTGCGTTATCTGCAGTTGTCACGCAACTTTGGCAAGGAGGCGGCGTTGAGCGCCGGGCTGGAGCGGGCTACCGGCCAGGTTGTTGTCACGCTGGACGCAGACCTGCAGCATCCGCCCGCGCTGATTGCCCGTATGGTTGCGCACTGGGAGCAGGGGGCCGATATGGTCTATGCGGTACGCGAGGCGCGCGCCGATGAGCGTCTGCTCAAGCGTATTGGCACGCGGTTATTCTATTTTCTGATGAAAGGCACCGGCAAGGTTCGGATCGAGCCCGATGCCTGTGATTTCCGCCTGATGGACCGCAAAGTGGTGCAGGCCTTGTGCCAGTTGCCCGAGCGCACGCGCTTTATGAAGGGCCTGTATGCGTGGGTTGGATTTCGCACGCAAGCGGTGTATTACCAGCCGGATGAACGACGTTTTGGCGCATCCCGCTTCAGTCTGTTTCGTCTTGTCGGCCATGGCCTGCAGGGGCTGACGGCGTTTACGACCTGGCCATTGCGCATGGCCATGTTCGGTGGCATGCTGCTGGCCGGCCTGGCCCTGCTGTATGGCCTGTACGTCATATTTGAATATGTGATGGTCGGCAATCCGGTGCGCGGCTATTCCACGCTGATCGTGGCCGAGAGTTTTTTTGCGGGCATCATCCTGATCTCGGTAGGCATGGTGGGCGAATATGTGGCGCATATCTACGAAGAAGTAAAACGCCGCCCGCTTTATCTTGTGAGCCGGCAAATGGGGCAGGGGCTGGCCCAGGGCTCCCCGCGCGTGTCTGACCCCCGTCTTATGGCCGAAGAGGCAACTGTCAGGGCAGGGGAGCTGTCTGGCGGTTTATGACATTCGTATTGTCTGATAGGATGGGATATCGGCAATCGCTCCTGCGACACAACAAGCCGACACAACAAGCCGGGACAGGGAGCCATATGGCACGCAAGAAAAAACAGGTCATACTCTGCGCTGATGATTTCGGTTTGAACGAGCATATCAATCGTGCAGTATTGCAGTTGGCTGCAGAACACCGGATCAGCGCCACCAGTTGCCTGACCCAGGCAGGTGCGTGGGCTGCCGGCGCACAACGGTTGCGTACCCTGGACATCGACATCGGGTTGCATATTAATTTTACCGAGAAGCTGGGGCCGGATAATGATTTTCATCGGCCCCTGTCACGGCTTATTGTGAACGCATGGCTGCGCCAGCTGGATCCAGTTGTGCTGGTGCGCTCAATTGAGCGCCAATGCGATCTTTTTGAGCAGCATATGAAACGCACGCCGGATTTTTTCGACGGTCATCAGCATGTGCACCAGTTTCCGCAGATTCGTGACGCTCTGATGGATGTGCTGATTCGGCGCTACGATTGTGATGATTTCTGGGTGCGCTCGACGGCGATGCGCAATGCATCACTGGCCCGGGGGCTGCAATGGAAGGCGCGGCTGATCGCGCTGCTGGGAAGCAGTGCGCTGCGCCGACGCCTGCAACGGATCGATTTTCCCTATAACGATGATTTTGCCGGCGTATACGCGCTGACCGGTGGCAGCGCCCGTTTCGAGCAGCATATGCAGGCGTGGCTGGCCGGGGCGGGAGAGCGAATTGTCATCATGTGTCATCCGGCCGATGGCGTTGACCCGGCCGATGCCATTGGCGCCCAACGGACAGCTGAATATGCATTTCTCAAAAGCGATGCCTTTATTCATTTGCTTGCTACGCATACCAGCCGCCTGGTGCGTCATCCTACCTGAGCACAGCGGGGGTGATGTATATAGGTCGCGGCCTGAGCCGGGATCCTGCCCGCGGGCAACCGCCATGGCAAGGTGTTGCTGCAAGGGGTGATCATGGTCCCGACATGCCAGCCATATGTCAAAGACTTGGCTTGATTGCATCAGACGCGGGTAACCGCGGTGCAGCAGCCAGCCGGGTGCTATTAAGTGGTTGGGGATGCAGCCGTGTTTGCGGTATCGGGCAGGGTCTGAGCGCCGCCAGACAGGGCACGCTGCATCAGTACGGTATCGACCCATTGGCCGTGCTTGAAGCCGGTAGCGCCAAGGGTGCCGACCATTTCAAAGCCGGCCTTGCGATGCACGCCGATGGAGGCGGCATTGGCGCTGTCACCGATCACGGCGATCATCTGCCGCCAGGGGCCTGCCTCGCACAACCGGATCAATTCGGCCAGCAATTGGGATCCCGCACCCATGCGCCCCAGATCATGGCGCAGGTAGATGGCGTTTTCCACGGTGTAGCGATAGGCCACGCGTGGACGAAAAGACGACACATAGGCATAACCGATAATTTCGCCATCCTTTTCCGCCACAATATAGGGATAACCCTGTGTGGTGATATGGACAAATCGCTCAAGCATCTGCTCACGATCGGGTACAGTTTCCTCGAAGGTGGCGATGCCATGCAGCACATGCCAGGCATAAATTTGCGCAATAGCTGACATGTCCTGAGCGGTTGCAGGACGAACGCGGCAGAAATCAGTCATTTACTGTTTTAAATCAGATCGTGGTGAAATTACTGATGCTATTTTATAGAGATTAGGGTAAATTTGTATCGGATGCTGCGTTAAACTGGCATAAAATTATTTCGGGCCGCTGTCCGATCTGCCCCGCCGCGCCATGGTATTGCAACTGTGATAAGGCGACAGATGACAGTTCAGGCAATCTTCAATCACGGTGCCCCAGGCATCAAAACTGTCGGAGCGGGTTCCTGTTCGCTGTCTATTTGGCTGCGTTGCTGCCCGACACTCTGTGAGGACATATGTCAACACCCATTACCCCGTTAAGTGACTCGCTGGCGGTGGCGCCCCAGCTGGGCGCCGAAGACATGCCCGCTGTCAAGGCGGCGGGTTACCTCAGCGTCATTATCAATCGCCCCGATTATGAAGGCGGCGAATTGCAGCCCGCCTCGGCCGATGTCATCAAGGCTGGCGAGCAGGCCGGTCTGACGGTGGTTTATCAACCCGTCGTCAGTGGCGCCATTACCCCCGAGGACGTCAAGGCTTTCCGTCAATACCTCGATACCTTACCCGCGCCGGTTCTGGCATACTGCCGCTCGGGTACGCGCTGCACGCATCTTTACAATGCGGCCAAACAGGAAACATCGCAGTCTTAAGGAGTCCCACCATGTTCAATAAAATTCTTCTTCCTATCGACGGTTCGGACATTTCTGCACGGGCGGCCAATTCAGGCATTTGCTTTGCACGGCAGAACAGTGCCGAAGTCATCGCCATCAACGTGACGCAGCCGTTTTCAACATTGATCGGCTTTGACGGCATGGCTGCATCCTACGCCATTTCTGACGGCGACTATGAAGAGGCTGCGCGCAAGGAAGCCGAGTCCTATCTGAAACCGGTGCTCGATCGCGCTCAGACTGCAAATGTGAAAGCAACGTCACTTATTATTTCCAACTACAGTGTTGCTGACGGTATTGTCGAAGCAGCCAAGGAAAATGCCTGCGATCTTATTTACATCGCCAGTCACGGTCGCAGCGGGCTGTCCCGGCTGCTGCTGGGCAGCGTCACAACCAAAGTGCTGTCACTGGCCCACACATCGGTGCTGGTGTATCGTTTGAAAGACCAAAGCAACAGCTAGTTCCTGTTTTTTGTATTGCGATTCGCCGGCAGGTATGCCTGCGGCGGATCCGCAACACGCCCCAGCACAGGCATGGTCGATCAGCAAATATGATCGACCGGCAAATACGGCCGATAGACTATGCCACCTGCAATATAAACCGCGTCATGGATGTGCCTGGCTGGGTCGAGGACTCGACTCGAATGGTCCAGTGTTCAAGTTCACAAATGTGTTGCACAATGGCAAGACCCAGTCCGCGCCGCTTGGGCGGGCCCGCTATGGCGTTGCTGTCCTCGACTGTCCGTGTGTCGCGCGCGTGCCCACTGTAATAACGTTCAAAAATCCTGGGCAGATCGGTCTGGGCAATGCCCTTGCCATTGTCTTCGAAGTATAGATGCGTACCCGATAAATAGACGGTCAGCGTTGTCGCCGCAGCATGCTCCAGGGTATTGCGAATCAGGTTGCGCATGATCATCTGCATCGCGTAGCGATTGACGGTCAGCACATCGCCCGGCAGCAATTGGTTGATCAACTGCAATTTTATATTTTCATCATCACCGGTGCTGGTGCTCCAGGCATTTTCAAGGCAATCGCGCAGGTTGACGGGTTCGGCATTTTGCCGTGCCTGTGTTTTCAGATGGACCGTGCTCTCCAGCGTATCGGTGATCAGGTCGACATTGCTGAGCGTGCGCTTGAGTCTCATGCGGGTTTCATCAAGCAGCAGGGTATCTTCCAGCGCAAGTTCGGCATCGGTGCGGATCGTGGTCAGCGGGGTGCGGATTTCATGATTCAGGTTCGCAGAAAATTCCTTTTCCTGCGCAATGGATTTCTCAACCTGGCTTTGCATTCGGTTGAAGGCTTCGATCAGCCGTCCCACCTCGTCATTTCGACTGGGCGACAGGTTCGATGCGCCGGGCGCCCAGGTTGAAAGGGTCTGGGTCAGGCTTTGCACCGGGTCGGTAATACGCCTGGACACGCCGCGCGCCAGAAAATACGATAAACCGATGCACAATATGCCGGCCATGATCACAATGAGAGCAAAGTCATGTACGCGTTGCTCATTGAGCGTAGCGTCGTAAAGCAGGACGGTTTTGCCCTGGTCACGGGCAAATACCAGTATATGCCAGGTATCGTCGCCCGGCTGCATGAAGTATGCACCTTCGTTCAGGTTGCGCAACAGGGGCGGCAGCAGACTTTCGTCAGTTGCACTGGCAATATCCCAGCGCCTGATGGGCTGGTTTTGACTTTCCTGCGCGCCATTGCCGGGCCGGTTGGCCAGACGGGCGTCCAGAGCAACAATCCGGTCCTTTTCAGCCAGCAGGGTCGAATCGACCAGATTGTCTTCCATGCTGTCAAATGCCCAGAGCGAGAGGACGCAAAGCACCACGACAAAAAGCGTGACGGCGCCGGTCAGCGCCAGCGACATCCGTTGCGCCAGCGACAGTGAACCCCGGTTTCTCATGATTGTCCAGCCGGTTTGCCAAGGCGCCACCCGGTGCCATGCACGGTTTCAATGACGTCGCAATCGTGTTCGGCCAGCGCCTTGCGCAGCAAATGAATCTGGCTGCGCAGGGCATCCGATGATTTCGGATCGTCGGCCCACAACAGGCTCTCGAAGCGTTCTTTGGTAATGACTTCTCCGGGATGTTGCAGGAAGGTGCTCAGAATATCGTAGGACTTGCGGGTCAGATGCACCGGTACGCCCTTGATGGCGACAATATGTGAGCGCGTGTTGATCTCGATCTGGCCCCAGCGTCGCACCGGGTTGGCCACATTGCCGGTGGCGCGCTTGATGAGCGCGCTGATCCGCGCTTCAAGTTCACTCAGAGAGAACGGTTTGGTCAGGTAGTCATCGGTGCCCAGGGAAAAACCGGTGAGCTTGTCCTGTAAGGCATCGCGCGCGGTGAGAATCACGACCGGGGTGCTGAGCATGGCCAGATCGCGGATGTATTGCAATACGTCAAATCCGCTTTTGCCGGGCAGTCCGAGGTCCAGAACAACCGTGTCAAAGGCATACTGATCAAGCAGGGAAATGGCCGCATGGCCTTCATAGGCAACATCCACCATATAGCCTTTTTTTTCCAGATAGCTGCAGACATTGGCCGCGATACTGATTTCGTCTTCGACCAGAAGGATGCGCTTGTGCGTGCTCATGATGGTTCCTTGAACAGGTGCTGGGCGTAGTGCGTTCCCAGATGTGCTCACATTATAGAAAAACGCCGCATCAAGCAGTGCTTTTTGCGGCGTTATCAACCAATTGGCAGGAGGTGCCTGGGGCGGTCCGATTGGAGCGCCGCCAGGGTCCTGCTATGGCCAAAGCAGGTTACTTGAACAGGGCTGCGGCGGTGATGATGGTATTGGCCACGCCCCAGATCAGCGGGATGCCCACCAGAAGCCAGAAGGCCACGATCAGTCCCACCGGGGTTTTTCTTTGAGCAGTATCTTGCATTTTCTCTCTCCCTGTTATTTGGCGCCGACCGCAATCGGCTCGCCTGCAACGCTGTCTGCCTGCATATGATGTTCGGCGGCAACTGGACGGATCATCATATTGCAGATGAAGCCAATGACCAGCAGTCCGGCCATCACATACATGGTGTAGATATAGACGTCGGACCGTGGAATGCCCATCTGCAGCTGGTAATCACGAATGTAATTGACCAGGACCGGGCCGAAGACCCCTGCCGCAGACCATGCCGTCAGCAGACGTCCGTGTATGCCGCCCACATAACGGGTGCCGAAAAGATCGGCCAGATAGGCCGGGACCGTGGAGAAGCCGCCGCCGTACATGGACAGAATCACCAGGTAGAACAGCACGAACAGGGCCACGTGGCCGCCTGTGCCCATTCCGGGAACCAGCAAATACAATACGGTGCCTAGCACGAAGAAGGTGCTGTAGGTCATCTTGCGGCCGATATAGTCGGAAACGGTTGACCACAGGAAGCGCCCGCTCATGTTTGCCAGCGACAGCAAGCCGACGAAACCGGCGGCGGCTGCGGCGGTAATCATGCCCTGAAAGCTTTCCTGAATCATCAGTGAGGCCTGGCCAAGTACACCGATACCGGCGGTCACGTTCAGGCACAGCGCCCACCACAGCAGCCAGAATTGCGGCGTCTTGATGGCCCGGTCTATGTGCACGTGATTGCGGGAGATCATGGCGTTTTGCTGCACCGGCGGTGTCCAGCCCTCAGGCTTCCAGTCGGGTGCCGGAATGCGCACGGAGAGCGCACCAATGCACATATAGATAAAGTACACGATACCCAGCACCACGAAGGTCTCGGTGACCCCCATCGATGTCTCGGATTTGAACGTATCCATCAGTTGCAGAGACAGCGGCGAGGCGATCATGGCGCCCCCGCCAAAACCCATGATGGCCATGCCGGTGGCCATGCCGCGCCTGTCGGGAAACCATTTGATGAGCGTGGAGACCGGCGAGACATAGCCAATGCCCAGGCCGATGCCACCCAATACCCCATAGCCGAAATACACCAGCCACAACTGGTGCAATTGCAGGCCCAGCGCTGCCACCAGAAAGCCGCCGCCAAAGCAGCAGGCGGCAGCGAACATGGCCTTGCGCGGACCCACTTCTTCCAGCCACTTGCCGGCAAAGGCCGCTGACAGGCCGAGAAAGACAATGGCAATACTGAAGATCCAGCCCAGTTCCGGAATGGTCCAGTCATCGGGGGCGGATTCAGAAATACCCAGCAACTGGGTCATTGGTTTGTTGAATACCGAAAAGGCATAGGCCTGTCCGATACATAAGTGAATGGCTAACGCAGCAGGCGGAACCATCCACCTGTTAAAACCCGGACCGGCTGTGATCCGCTCCTTGCTGAAGAATCCGCCACGGGTAACGGCTTGATTCATAGATGTCTCCTTGAATTATGGATTATGCATGGCCTGATGATGGCCTTATGGTGTAGCGGGTGTTGCAGTGTGTGCAGCGGGTTTGAGTTCCGCCTTGTGGTTATTGATGGCTTCCAGTGCGAATGCTGACAGCCCTATTTCTCCATCCTGCCCGTCAGGATGCTGTTCCAGAAATTCGAGCAAGGCAATGCGCATGCGCGGCTCCCAGAACTTGCGGATATGCTCGTAGACGCTGCGCAGCCCTTCTTCCCTATCGGGCAGTGCTTCGAAAAAACCGGCAATCTGGTTTGCCATTTTGATGAGCATTGCGGTCGTGTTGAACACATGTGGAGTCGTCATGATGCCTTGCCTTTGTTCGATAGTTGAAAGCGTTGTGAATGGGCGTAGATTGTAGCCTGTCGGGCGCGCGTAAAGCCCAGTAGCGTGATACCGGTTTCTTCGGCCAGTGCGATCGCCGCCGAAGTGGGTGCCGAGACTGCCGCCAGCACAGGGCAGCCTGCCATTGCGGCTTTCTGTACCATTTCAAAGCTGGCGCGGCTCGATACCAGCAGCGCCCCATGGCCGATGGTGGGCCGGGTGTCTCGCAGCAGGGCGCCGATGGTTTTATCCAGTGCGTTATGCCGACCCACGTCTTCCCGAATGAAAGTAGGGGTGTGACTGTCGGCGGACACCCAGGCAGCGGCATGGGTGGCACCGGTCTCCTGGTGCAATGGCTGTTGTTCACGCAGGGCGTTCATGGCCTCGAGCAGTTGCGCCAGCGTCAAGCCCGCCGGCATGGCGTGCAGGTCATGCTGTTGTACGGGGGAGGGAGTAGGGGGCGGTGAAGCGGGGCTGCCGGCGTGACTGGGCGGCGCCACTGGCGGCAGCCGGCGCACCGCTTCCAGGGTTTCAACGCCGCACAGGCCACAGGCGGTGCGTCCGGCCATTTGCCGGCGTCGCTCCTTGAGAAATTGCATGCACGCCGGGCTGATCTGCACATGTAGAATGATGCCCAGATCTGTGCGTTCCTGCTCGATATCACGAATGTCATCGGGAGAACGCACAATGCCTTCGGTCAGGCAAAAGCCCCAGGCGAAATCTTCCAGATCATCCGGTGTGGCAAGCATGACCGCATGGTTGATGCCATTGAGTTCAACGGCGACAGGTGTTTCGACGGCAATGGCATCGCTTTCGGCTTGTGAATGCATGACGCCGTCGCGCACGCGGTTGACCTGCAAACGCAGACTGCGTGTCAGTGCTGCGGGCAGCGCGACCGTATCGGTCGGATCGCTGCCCTTGAGTGCGGCCGTTGAAGCTGGGGTGACGACCTTGTCCATCAAAAAAATCCTGCCCTTAGCCGGTTACTGGTGTTTCGTCCATCGTGACACGATTTTTCAA
>NZ_JBQEAU010000065.1:0-24342 GCF_052108595.1 Advenella sp. | reverse complement strand
TGCGCCCCGTGCAAATCCAGTCGCAACGTCCCGTGGGGATCAGTCACATGCGTGCTCAGCGAAGTCTCGGCATCTTCCAGTTCGGCCAGCACCCGTTTGCTGCGTTCATAGAAGGCCTGACCATCCAGCGTGGGGGCAACCTGCCGCGTGGTGCGATCCAGCAATCGCGCGCCCAGGCGCTTTTCCAGCTGCTTGATGGCATGCGTGGCAGTGGCACGCGGCAGATTCAGCGCCCCCGCCGCTTCGGTAAAGCTGCCCAGCTCCACGATCCGGATAAACAGCTGCATCGCATCAAAGCGGTCCATTTGGACTCCATTGTTGGTGTTTTTTGAATTAACAAACCAATTTCACCCCATTTATCCATCAGGCGTCAATCGATATGATGGAGTTCATTGCCGTACCACGCAGCAGCCGTTGCGGCTCATCAACCTGGCAACGCCCGCCGTCAGGCGCGCGCGGCCATCGTCATTACCCAAGGACACCATCATGATCAGCAAAGACACCAGCAACAACACCGACACCGCCCACTCTGAAGCCACAGTGCCTACCGCCATTGTCACCGGCGCCTCGCGAGGCATCGGCCGCGCCATCGCCCTGCGCCTGGCTGCCGATGGTTTCAGGGTAGTGGTCAATTATGCGGGCAACGCCGCCAGCGCCAGGGACGTGGTTGACGCCATCTCCGCCGCTGGCGGACAGGCAATGAGCGTGCAGGCCGATGTGTCCGTGGCAGAAGACGTGCAACGGCTCTTTGCCATGACGCAGCAAGCCTATGGCCAGATCAGCGCCGTTGTGCACAGCGCCGGCATGATGACCATGAATGCGATTGCCCCGGAGAATATCGACGCCTTCGATCGTGTCATCCAGACCAATCTGCGCGGCGCCTTCCTGGTGCTGGGGCAGGCGGCTGCGGATTTGCAAACCGGCGGACGCATTGTCGCGCTCTCGAGCAGCGTGATCGCTAAATCCTTTCCGCAGTACGGCCCCTACATCGCAGCCAAGGCAGGCGTAGAGGGCCTGGTGCGTGTGCTGGCCAACGAGCTGCGCGGCCGCAGCGTCACAGTCAATGCGGTCGCGCCCGGGCCGGTTGCCACCGAACTGTTTTTTGAAGGCAAGAGCAAAGAGCAGATCACGCAACTGAGCAAGCTTGCCCCGCTGGAGCGCCTGGGCCAACCCGAAGACATTGCAAATGTGGTTGCGTTCCTGGTTGGGGCCGACGGGGGCTGGGTCAATGGACAAGTTGTTCGCGCCAACGGCGGCTTCGCATGAACCAGGCTGCGTATGCCCGGCCACACGCCGCCACCCGATTGACTATGCCATTACTGCATTCCCAAGGAGATGAGCAATGACAGGCAATGCATTTTCCACACACATAAAGGTGGTCATTGGCGAATCGGTCATTGCCTCGTCGGCCGCAACGCTAAGCGTCCTGGCCTTCGAAATACCGGTATGGGCCATGTTCGTCGGCTGGATCTCGTTTTTCACCCGCGGGCTTAACCTGCAGCAGGGAATTATCAATGTGGCATGTGTCCTGGTCGGTGTCGTGCTGGGCATTGCTGCGGCCCATGGCCTGGCGGCGCTCACACCCTATTTGGGCACCTACGCTATCAGCGCGGTGGTGTTTGCCATCACCATCATTGCACTGTCGCTGGCCAAAGCGCCTGCCGTGAACAACCTGCCCGCCATTTTTCTGGGGCTGGTGGCTTACTTTGCCTTGCACCAGCCCCCTTCAATGGGAACCTTCGGCATGTTGACGCTTGCAACAACATTGGGCGCAATTGCCGCATTCCTGGCCCATTCGCTACAAAATCATGTCCGGCATAACGCCACCCATTCACTTGCCGGAGAACCCAAATGGCACGCAGCGAAAACGAAATAACCACGGCCGTCCAGCAAGCAAGTGCACGCCCTCCTCGCCTGCTGATCCCCGCCCTGGACACGCTGTATAAGCGCGCTGAACCTGCCTTGTATGCCTTACTGCGCGTAGCCTTCGGTATCATCCTGTTCACGCACGGCTTACCCAAAGCCCTGGGAACGTCCCATGGCTCCATGGCCGACCCCATGGCAGGCTCCATCAATCTCATACAGAATGTGATGGGCCTGCCTTTTGCTCCCCAGTTGGCCTTTCTGGTCATGCTGCTTGAAACAATGGGTGCGCTCTTGCTTGCGCTTGGGTTGTGGGCTCGCCCCGTTGCCCTGGCCATTGTGGTGCAAATGCTGGCGATCAGCTATGTGCTGGGCCCGACCTGGCCGTGGATAGATCGCGGCATCGAGTACCCCGTACTCATGGCATGCCTGGCCCTTTATATCGCCGTACGCGGCAGTGGCGCCTTTGCACTGGATCGCAGGCTGGGGGTTGCCATCTAATCGTCACATTATCTGTGCGGCCCGGCTCTGCTCGCGCCAGAGCCGCAATGAGCATGAGCACCCTGAGTGAGTAAAGATCGGCACCATAACCGCTGCAGCCCTTGGCATATCGGCTGATATCATTTCAATTGATATCTAAGATAAAAATATAGCATTTGAATTATTTGATGCGTAGCACCATAATTTGACATACCCCCGCATGAAGATGATCGCTTGCGGTCGGCGCCGCCGGTGGGGGACTATCGTCACAAGGCAAGATGCCGGTGCACCTGCTTGGCGCGACGCCTGGGTTGCCCGGCACTGCCGGCAGCATCGTCCTGCCCCGGCATATTTGGGGCAACGACGCCGCACCATTGGCTCGCCTTGCTGCGATCACCCTGCCGCCCCGTGAAGAATATTGATCTGCCCTGCCCGATTTACGCTTACCTATTTCAAGAGTACCAATATGACCAACCTGTTTTCCCCCTTCAGCCTGAAAGACGTGACCTTGCGCAACCGCATTGCGGTTCCGCCCATGTGCCAGTACAGCGCCCAGGACGGCTTTACCAATGACTGGCACCAGATCCATTACGCCAGCCTGGCCCGCGGCGGCGCTGGCCTGGTGATTGTCGAAGCCACGGCCGTATCGCCGGAAGGCCGCATCACCCCGGACTGCCTGGGGTTATGGAGCGATGAACATGCCGAAGGGCTGGCCCGTATTGCCGCTTCCATCAAGGCTGCCGGCGCAGTCCCAGGCATCCAGATGGCTCACGCTGGGCGCAAGGCCAGCGCCAACCGTCCGTGGGACGGCGATGACCATATCGCCGCCGACGATCCGCGCGGCTGGCAACCCATCGCGCCCTCTGCCCTCGCCTATGGCGAGAACCTGCCCATCGTGCCCAAGGCAATGACGCTGGAAGATATCGAGCGCGTCAAGGCCGATTTTGCCGCAGCAGCAAAACGCGCCCGTGATGCAGGCTTCGAATGGCTGGAATTGCACTTTGCCCATGGCTATCTGGCACAAAGCTTTTTTTCTGCCCACAGCAATCAGCGTGATGACCAATACGGTGGCGACCTGGCCGGCCGCAGCCGTTTTCTGCTGGAAACACTGGCCGCAGTACGCGATGTGTGGCCTCAGAACCTGCCATTGACCGCGCGTTTCGGCGTGATCGAATATGACGGTCGTGATGAGCAGACGGTAGCCGAGTCTATTGAACTTGCCCGCAATATGCGCAAGGGCGGCCTGGACCTGCTGAACGTGAGCGCCAACTTTGTTATTCCCGACACACAGATCCCATGGGCAACGCCGGCTTTCCTGGCGCCTATTGCGCAACGCATACGCAACGAAGCCGGCTTGCCGGTGGCCTCGGCCTGGGGTATTGACGATCCGCAAGTGGCCAACCGCGTAGTTCAAGAGGAACAGATGGATCTAGTCATGATCGGCCGGGCCCATCTGACTGACCCGCATTATCCTCTGGCGCTTGCCAAAACACTGGATCAGCCTCGCCCGACCTGGGTGCTGCCAGCACCGTACGCCCATTGGCTGGAACGCTACCGCGGCGCAGCCGCTTAAAGCTTTAAGGTTTAAGGTATTGGCCAGTTGGCTCAAGGCTCGCGTTCGGACATTGCGCCGGGCACACCAGCCTTTTCCGCCAGCCTGGTCTTGCCTTACGCATGGTTGTCAAAGCAAATATCAAACAGCAACTGTCGCAACCAGCGCTGGGCCGGATCACGGTGCGTGCGCTCATGCCAGGCCGCCATTTTGGTAAATCCGGTGATGGCGATGGGCGGCTCAAACACCGCCAGCCCTGCCAGATCGGTTACCAGCCGGCTGGGCAGAATCGACACCATATCGCTGGACCGCAACAGGTCGGGCACAATCAGAAAACTCTTGACTGACACCGTGACCCGGCGCGTTTTGCCCATTTTTTCCAGCGCTTCGTCCGTGGCACCACGAAAGCCAGCACCCGAATAGGACACCAGCGCATGGTCCAGCTCACAAAACCGCTCCAGCGTCAGATCCCGCTGGCGCTTGATAATGGGATGGTCCTGGCGCACAACACAAACGTAATGTTCGTCAAACAGCTTGCGCGCATGCAGATCCTGACAGGTATATTCGGGCGAAACCAGCGCCAGGTCAATGACGCCGCGTTCCAGCTGGGACAGCATCTGGGTATCGTTCACCAGCACCAGCGCCACCCTGATATTGGGCGCCAGCCGCTTGAGCTTCGCCAGAAACGGTAGCGCAATAGCGCGCAGCGCATAGTCGGTCGAGGCGATCGTAAAATGCTGGGTGGCAGTGGCCGGATCAAATACCGGCGGCTGCAGCAACGCGCCCACTTCGCCCAGCACCTGCTTGAGCGGTATGGCCAAGGCCTGCGCACGCTCGGTCGGCTCAATGCCGCGCTGAGCCCGTACAAATAGCGGGTCATCGAAAGTATCGCGCAATCGGGTCAGCATGCCGCTCATCGCCGGTTGCGTCACGCCCAAGCGCGCTGCCGCCCGCGTCACATTTCTATGATCGAGCAACGCGTCCAGCGCTTTGAGCAGGTTAAGATCAAGGTTTCGGATATCTTTCATCGTGATGATATTACATCTGTATAGAATGGCATTTATCTTGGTAACGGTATGAGGCTTAACAATGGCATCTGCCTGGCTGATGGGTCCTGGTATTTCATTGTGGATATTATTATCGTAATTCGTTGTGAACAGATAGCGCCATCCATATATCCACATCCCTGGATCTCTCTACATATCATACTTATCTTATACCTTTACCCTTTATATCACTGCATTGCCACAGCATTCGCAAAACTTGCAAGCCATGCAGGGTTGACATCAAGTTAACTTCAGGTCTTATGATGGCACCATACTCTGTCAATCAAGGTAGCCATGACCACCAATACGCCGCCAACGCCATCCTCCCGGCAACAGGCAAATAACCCGTCCCAGCCGGGCACCGATGCTGCAGGCACGCAGGCCAAGGCCCCCGATGCCCACCGTGCCGACGACACGCATATGCGGCCAGCCGATTGCGCGGCCCAAACACGCACATCAACGGCGCCGGCGTTCAGCGCGCGCCGGCTGGCGGCACGCAAGCTGGTGCTGCTGCTGGTGGCCACCCTGACCATTATGGCCAGCATCATTATTGCCCCATCATTGCCTGCCATTGAAACCCGTTTTGCCGACAGCGAGCATATCGCCCTGCTCAGCCGCATGGTGCTCACCCTGCCTTCATTGTTTGTCGCCCTGTCGGCGCCGCTTGCCGGCATGCTGGCCGACCGGTTCGGGCGCAAGGGCCTGCTGGTGATAGCGATTGCATTGTATGGCGTCTCAGGGGCGTCTGGCCTGATGGCCGACAGTCTGACCGCCTTGTTGGTCGGGCGTGCCATCCTGGGGGTTGCCATCGGCGCCATCATTACCTTGAGCACCGCGCTGATCGGTGATTATTTTACAGGCGCAGAGCGGGAAAGATATCTGGGCTTGCAGCAGGCCTTTGTACAACTGGGTGGCGTGGTGTTTGTCATGTCCGGCGGCCTGCTGGCCGAAGTGCACTGGCGTATGCCATTTGTCATTTATGGCGCCGCGCTGATACTGATTCCCGCGGTCATGTTTTGTCTGACAGAACCGCAGCGCCCCCGCGTCCTGCACTCGACAACAAAACTCACAGATGCGCCAGTGAACTGGGTGGTTGTGGGAACCGTATGCCTGCTGGCTTTCCTGATCAATGTCTCTTTTTATACCGTCCCCTCGCAATTGCAATTTCATATGCAAGCGTTGAATATTTATACTGCCAGCGGCTTCGGCATGGTGCTGGGCGCCTTCAATCTGGCCGGCGGCATGGCGGCCCTGTGCTTTGGAGGACTCAAGCGCCGCCTGGATACGACGCTTATTTTTCTGCTGGGCTTTAGCCTGATGGCAACGGGCTTTGGCCTGCTATCGGTGGCATCACGCTTTGAGGGGCTGGTGCTGGCCAACGCTATCCTGGGCGCGGGGCTGGGCATCGCCATGCCAAATGTCATGTCCACCGCCATCGCCCATTCCGCCCCGGCGCTGCGGGGCCGAATTGCCGGCATGGCGGCAACGTCCATCTTTATCGGTCAATTCATCTCGCCATTTATCAGCCAATACTGGGTCGCCGTCGTGGGCTACGCGGATATGTTCCGCAATGTCGGGGTGATCATGGCGACCCTGGCAGTACTCTCGCTGTTGCCTGCCTTGCGCAATGGCTGGATGACGCTGCTCGGACAAAAAACATAAGGATCATTTTCGCGGAACATTCTCCATATTGGGAGTACAATTTAAGTCTTATATAAGACTTGCATTTTTGATTTCCTTTTTTATGGCCCAGACTCCTTCGATCGCGCCCCTGCCCGCCCCAACTTCCGTTGCGACGCTGCCTGACCTGTTTCGTGGTTTTGCCAAAATCGGGCTATTGGGCTTTGGCGGTGTCGGGCCAATTGCCCGGCACGTGATTGTGCGCGAGCAGCGCTGGCTTAGCGAAAAAGACTATGCAACGCTGCTGGGTATCGGCAAGGTCTTGCCCGGGGCCAATACGGTCAACGTGGCCGTCATGCTGGGCGACCGTTACCATGGCATCAAGGGCTCTACGGCCGCGGTGGCCGGCCTGCTGGTGCTGCCGATTCTGATATTGATCGTGCTGGCCATCCTGTACCAATTTCTGGACCAGAACCCCTATTTCAACGCCGCCCTGCAAGGCTCGGCCTGCGCGGCAGCCGGCATGGTCATCGGCACCGGCCTGAAAATGGCCAGCAAGATCGACCTGCGGGCCCATCATATCGTGGCCGGCATCGTGACGATTGCACTTGTGGTACTGCTGAAGTTTTCCCTGTTGCAGGTGGTTGGCGTCATGATGCCGCTGGCGATTCTTGCCAACTTCATCATCGCCCGCCGCCAGGGACACCAGCCATGATGGTGCTGCTTGAACTGTTTTTGACCTTCAGCCGCATTTCCCTGATCGCCATCGGCGGGGCCAACGCCGCCATCCCGGAAATCCGCCACGCAGTGGTTGATATTCACCAATGGATGAACTCCGACACCTTTACCCATCTGTTTGCCGTCGCGCAATCGGCGCCCGGCCCCAATGTGCTTATTGCAAGCATCATCGGTTGGCATGTGGCCGGTATTTCCGGGCTGCTGGTGGCCACCATCGCCATGGTATTGCCAGCCTCGGTGCTGGCCTTTGGCATTGGCCGCGTGATCAGCCACTTTACCCACCGGCGTGAATACAAGCTGGTGCAGGACGCCGTGGTGCCGGTCGCCATCGGGCTGATTATTGCAAGTGGCATTGAGCTGTCGCTGTACTCAGCCTTTGACGTGCTCACCTGGGGCATGGTCCTGGGCACGCTGGTCTTCGTCTATTTCACCGAAGCCAACCCCATGTGGGCGCTGCTGGTCTGCGCCATTGGCGGGGTGGTGGCCTATCAGGCAGGCGTGCTCTGACCCCCTTGCCGCTGCCTGAGATCCTCCAGCCACGTTGCCGCATGCGCCTTGCCATGGTCGCCTGGTGCGCGTTGGGCGCCTCGCTGAAGATGGCGTTGTACTCCGCGTTTGATCTTTCTGCCGCTGCAAGGTAAAAACGCCCTGTTCTAGGCCCCAGCGCCGGCATCAGCTCCGCCCCGGCCCGAGTGGCGCGATCATCATTGCACGCCCATTGCCGCAAAACCCCGGTGCGCTGCAATATTCGTCTAAAATCACTCTTTCCCCCCTTTTTTGTACTTACATTGCATCTTATGTCCCGCACGATTTTTGTTACCACGGCTCTCCCTTACGCTAACGGTTCGTTCCACATTGGCCACATCATGGAGTATATCCAGGCTGACATCTGGGTACGAAGCATGCGAATGGCCGGCCACACGGTACATTTTGTCGGCGCCGATGACGCCCACGGGGCGCCCATCATGCTCAAGGCAGAAAAGGAAGGCATCACGCCGCAGGAACTGGTGGCCCGTTATGCGCAGGAACGCCCGCGCTATCTGAATGGCTTTCATATCAAGTTCGATCACTGGCACAGCACAGACAGCCAGGAAAACGTCGACCTTTCCCAGGCCATCTATCGCCAGCTCAAGGCTGCCGGTTTCATCAGCACCAAGACCATCGAGCAGTTCTATGACCCGGTCAAGAGCATGTTCCTGCCCGACCGCTACATCAAGGGCGAGTGCCCCAAATGCCACGCACCGGATCAATACGGCGATTCCTGTGAAGTGTGCGGCGCCGTGTATGCCCCTACCGATCTGATCAACCCGTACTCCACGTTGACCAACGCAACGCCGGTGCTCAAATCGTCCGAACACTTTTTCTTTAATCTGTCCGATCAGCGCTGCGTGGAATTTCTGCAGGAGTGGACAACCGGCAGCAACAGCCAGGGCAACAAGCGCCTGCAAACGGAAGTGCTGGCCAAGACCCGCGAGTGGCTGGGCAATGACGAGGACAAGGAAAGCAATCTGAACGATTGGGATATCTCTCGGGATGAGCCTTATTTCGGTATTGAAATTCCCGATGCGCCGGGCAAGTACTTTTACGTCTGGCTGGATGCGCCGGTGGGCTATCTGGCTTCGCTCAAATCCTACTGCAAGCTTCAGGGAATAGACTTTGACGCCTTGCTGGCGCCGGATAGCAGCACCGAACAGGTTCACTTTATCGGCAAGGACATTGTGTATTTCCATGCCCTGTTCTGGCCGGCCATGCTCAAGTTCTCCGGCCGCAAGGTGCCCGATGCCCTGAATGTGCACGGCTTTATCACCGTGAGCGGCGAAAAAATGTCCAAAAGCCGCGGCACCGGCATCTCGCCCGTCAAGTACCTGGACATTGGCATGAACGCAGAATGGCTGCGCTACTACATCGCGGCCAAGCTCAATGCACGGGTCGAAGATATTGATTTTAATCCCGATGATTTCATCGCCCGCGTCAACAGTGACCTGATCGGCAAATACATCAATATTGCCAGCCGCGCCGCCACCTTCATCACCCGCCACTTCGATGGCAAGCTGGGTTATGCCGGGGATGCCCAGGCAATGGCAACTGAATTGGCGACACTGACCGAACAGGTACAAAGTGATTTCGAGAACCGCGAGTACGCCCGCGCAATCCGCAATCTGATGGCGCATGCCGACAAAATCAACCAGGCATTTGACAGCGCCCAGCCGTGGGTGATGGCCAAAGGCATCAGCACTGCAGACGAGCAGCAGAAACTGGCCTTGCAGGATGTTTGCTCACGCGCCATTGCCGGCTTCAAGGCCCTGTCTGTGATGCTGGCGCCGGTACTGCCTGCGCTGGCCGAACGTATTGCAACTGAATTGTTCGGCATGAACCGCAGCTTTGCCTGGACCGACGCAGCCGAACTGCCCGACCATATTGCGCCGTTCAAACACCTGATGCAGCGTGTTGAGCCGACCATGCTCGATACCCTGATTGAACCCGATGCACCCGCAGCCGATGCTGACGTTGTGGCCGCAGCAGTTGCCGCAGCACTGCCCGGTGGTGAAACCATTGCAGATGTAATTACGATTGATGATTTTGTAAAAATAGATTTGCGAATTGCAAAAATTGTTAATTGTGAACATGTAGAAGGTTCCAACAAGCTGTTGCGCCTTACACTGGATGTGGGCGAAGGCAGAACCCGGAATGTGTTTTCTGGAATAAAATCAGCTTATCAGCCCGAGACCCTGATCGGAAAATATACGGTAATGGTGGCCAACCTGGCCCCACGTAAGATGAAGTTTGGTGTCTCCGAAGGCATGGTGCTTGCCGCCAGCGATGCTGATGAAAAAGCCAACCCCGGTATCTATATCCTGGAACCGTGGGAAGGCGCTCAGCCTGGCATGCGCGTTCGCTAATACGCCGGTCCCGCAAAACGGGCCGGGTGCACGAGCATCATGTTGTGGTCAACAATGAAACGGAACGTAGAAATATATGGTTGGAACATGGTGCAGAAGCGGTTTTGGCCGTCTGAAAAAAACCGTCAGGCGCTCACGCCCGCTCATGTTTGTGAACGAGCTGATGCACCAGCCCAAATTTACCGGCGCCATCTGTCCCAGCTCTCGCAGGCTGGGGCGCTATATGGCCAAGCACATCCCGCTCAATCATGACGGCGTCGTTATTGAGCTGGGCGGCGGCACCGGTGTTATCACACAGGCAATACTGGATCATGGCGTTCCCGCCGACAAGCTGATCGTCATTGAGTTTTCCAACGTCTTTGCCCAGCACCTGCAGCGGCGCTTTCCGCACCTGACCATCATCAACGGCAATGCCGCAGATCTGGACGCCCTGCTGCCCCCGGGTGTACGCATCAATGCCATCGTCTCCAGCCTGCCGCTCATTTCCCTGCCGCCCGAAGTGCGCAGCCGGATCCTGCACCACTGGCAGACCCTGCTCAAGGATGACGGTCGCGCCATCCAGTTCACCTACAATCTGCGCCAGACACATTGGCAAACAGCCCTGAAAGCCTGTCATTACAGCAGTGAAATCGTCTGGGCCAATGTGCCTCCGGCACGGGTCATGACATTCCGCTTCGCAGCCTGAGCAACCCGCGCCCGCTGGGCGAATGCACTACAATGCAAATTCCGTCGTCCGAGCGACGCTCCGCCTCCAAAGCCCCCGGGGCCTGGTGGATTGGCGCCCGCACAAAAAGCCAGACTTTGTACGCCCTTGCCCCTTGACCATGACCATTGCAGATTCCAATAAAAACGCCGATAACAGCGCCAATGACAACGCTGATAACAACCCGAACAATCAGGCCAGCAACCCTGCCGACAACCAGACCAACGTGAGCGCCAGCAACAGCGCAAATAACGAGGCCGATAACCAGCCCGCCGACAGCAACGCTGCAGCCGAGGTCATCGCCAGCAAAGAGACCACCAATCCCGATGAGTTAAAAGTACGCCATATACGCAGCTTTGTGCATCGCCGCTCGCATATGACGCCAGGCCAGAAACAGGCGGTTGAGCTGCATATGGACAAATGGGCGTTGCCCTACCAGGACGGCCTGCTCGACTATGACCAGGCCTTTGGCCGCAACGCCCCCACCATTCTGGAAATCGGTTTTGGCATGGGCGAAACCACACAAAAAATTGCCCAATTGCGCGCCAATGAAAATTTTCTGGGCGTTGAAGTGTTCAACGCCGGCGTCGGCGCATTGCTCAAACGCATTGAAGAGTCTGGCGTGAGCAATATTCGCATCATCCAGCACGATGCGGTCGAGGTGGTACAGAACATGATCGCGCCAGACAGCCTGGCCGGTGTGCATATTTACTTTCCCGATCCCTGGCCGAAAAAACGCCATCACAAACGTCGCCTGGTGCGACCCGAATTCATCGCCCTGCTGGCCAGCCGCATCAAACCGGGCGGCTATATCCATTGCGCGACAGACTGGGAAGACTACGCCGGGCAAATGCTCGAAGTGCTTGGCGGCGAAGCATTGCTGCGCAACACCTGCACAGACTACGCCCCCAAACCCGATTACCGGCCCCAGACCAAATTTGAA
Source organism: Advenella sp. (assembly GCF_052108595.1). Taxonomy (NCBI): domain Bacteria; kingdom Pseudomonadati; phylum Pseudomonadota; class Betaproteobacteria; order Burkholderiales; family Alcaligenaceae; genus Advenella; species Advenella sp. The sequence goes on along the minus strand of NZ_JBQEAU010000065.1, from coordinate 12,497 downwards.
ACCCGTGGCCTGCGACTGGGCCATGGCATTCGTGATCTGGTTTTCAAACGCATATAGACTATTTCAAGGACCACTGCATGTATCCGCCTATTGAACCCTATCAGACCGGCAAACTTGATACTGGTGACGGCCACCAGGTGTATTGGGAGCTTTGCGGCAACCCTCAAGGCAAGCCGGCTGTTTTCCTGCACGGCGGACCGGGCGCCGGTTGCGGCCCGCACCATCGCCAACTGTTCAATCCGCAGCATTACAACATTCTGCTGTTCGATCAGCGCGGTTGCGGTCGCTCTGCGCCGCACGCCAGCCTGCAAAACAATACCACTGCCCACCTGATTGCCGACATTGAACGGCTGCGCACCGAGGTGCTGAAAGCCGAGCAGATGCTGGTCTTTGGCGGGTCATGGGGTTCTACCCTGGCGCTGGCCTATGCCCAGGCACATCCGAAACAGGTGAGCGAGCTGATCGTGCGCGGTATCTTTACCCTGCGCAAGGAAGAACTGCGCTGGTTCTACCAGGAAGGCGCCTCGTGGCTGTTCCCGGATTACTGGGAAGACTATGTGGCCCCGATCCCGCCAGAGGAGCGCGACGACCTGGTTGCCGCCTATCACAAACGCCTTACTGGCGATGACCGCGAAGTGCAGATCAACGCGGCACGCGCATGGAGCCAATGGGAAGGCCGCACGATCACGCTGTATCCCGATCAGTCCAACACCCAGAACTACATTGCCGATCACTTTGCCCTGGCCTTCGCACGCATTGAAAATCACTACTTCACGCACGCAGGCTTTATGCAGGATAACCAGTTGCTGGATAACGCCCATCTGCTCAAAGATATTCCAGGTGTGATTATCCAGGGCCGCTATGACTGCTGCACCCCGGCCAAAACAGCATGGGAACTGCACAAGGCCTGGCCACAGGCCGAGTTTCATATCGTGCCCGATGCCGGCCACGCCTTTAACGAGCCGGGTATCCTCAAGCTACTGCTGGAAGCCACCGACCGTTACGCCAGGCAATAGGCTCACCTGAAAAATAGCGCCATCTTAAAAATAAGTATCGGCGAATAACCGGTTGGTGAAAGCAAAAGGCCGCGACAGCAATACGCGGCTTTTTGCTTTAGTCTCGACACGTATCAGCCCCAAACACGCAATTTTCCCCAAAAATGCATTTGCCTAGCTTTGTATAGTTTGAATAGTCATTGGGCGACATTGAGAGATTTTGCGCAGCGATTGGCAGGATCTAACATTTGTTAACCTTCGGGGTCTTCCGTTTGTCATGTATTCCATGAATAATAGCGCTACGCACGAACCGTGCTATATTGAAGCTGTGTGAAGTTGTCATTCACGATAACAAGGAGTCATAACAATGGGTATTCTCAGTTTTATCAAAGAAGTCGGCGAGAAAGTATTCGGTGGCAATGAAGCGCAAGCGGCAACCCCCGAAGATCTCAAAAAGGAACTGGCCAAGCACGGCCTGGACGCTGATGGTCTGGATATCGCCGTTGATGGTGACAAGGTCACAGTGAAAGGCAATGCAGCAACCACTGCCGACGCAGAAAAAATTGCAATTGCAATTGGCAATACACAGGGCGTGGCTTCTGTAGACAACCAGCTGTCTGCGGCTACAACCGAAGAGGAATCCAACTTCTATACCGTCAAATCCGGTGATACGCTGTCCAAGATCTCCAAAGACCAGTATGGCGACGCCAACCAGTACCAGAAAATCTTTGAAGCCAACCGTCCAATGCTGAGCCACCCGGATAAAATCTATCCAGGCCAGGTTCTGCGTATTCCCAAGTAATTGCCTGCGCTCAGCCTGATCCCTTCCACGGGTATCAGGCTCCGGTTCGAGCTGATATGCCTATCGTGCGCAACCAGCAGTGAACGGCCTGCCATAGATCTTCACAAAGGCCTATTTGGCATGCATAGACAAAACCCTGGATATGAAAATATCGCAGGGTTTTTTATTGCATCCTGAATACGGGACATGCGTGATATTGCGAGATAGAACGCAGCGTGCAGCCCTGATTCCATCGATCCACTTCTCAAAGCACATGCGCGAGCACTGGCAAAATAGCGTCCTTATGCAGATAATTCAACAGAATAAAAAACGGCCCGGCCAGCAGAAAATATAGCGCTTCGCGCACGGTGCGCCCCAGCGCCTTCATTGAAATCTCCAGGTGCGCCGGGTTGTTCCAGTGACGCAGCGTGATGCCCAGGCGCGGCACATGCTGTTTGTAATTGCTATAGGGCGCGCCAAAAATCATCTGCAGCGTGTCTTCTTCCTGCGCAATCACCCAGTTGAACACCAGATAGATTAAGCCGCCGCTGATCAAGCCGGTCAGCACGGAGCCCGAGAGCAGCCCCATGCCGGTCACCCCCATGATGGAAAACATATACAGCGGGTTGCGCGTGACGGAATACGGACCATGCGTCATCAGCTCGGTGTTCTTGCGGCCATTCAGATAAAGCGAAGACCAGATGCGTCCCAGCGCCCCGCACAGGATCAACACCAGGCCGACCGTCTGGATCAGGTCATGCATGAGCGTCACGTTGCGCCAGGCCGATTCGGTAAAGAGGGACAAGGCAACAGTTACAAGCGCAGCGGCGACCAGCAGCACACGCCGCAAGCGCTGCACGCGGCTTAAGCTTTTGAGCCGCGCATAGACGACCGAATCAGGTGTGGCTGCGGCTTTACTTGGGCCTTTGCTCGCGCCTTTGACCGCAGCGTCTATCGCGGCTGCAGCACGCGCGGCGCGCGAACCTTGGACGGACGCCGCACCGGCGCCGGCGGCGATCGTACTATCTGTAAATTCACTCAGGGACATGACGGGTACTCAAAAAAAAATGCATCGCGCAAAAACCTGCGCGTATGCATCTTTATACCCAGTCGCTTATCAAATTATTGTTGAATAATCCGCAGCATCTATTGCACGGCGATTCAAATCAATTGCGCAACATTAATCCAACAATCTTATTTCTTGAAATTGCCAAATGCGCCCATGCCGCCTTTGAGGCCCTTTAAGCCGCCCATGGCGCGCATCATCTTACCCATGCCGCCCTTCTTGAACTGCTTCATCATGCCCTGCATCTGCTCGAATTGCTTAAGCAGCTTGTTCACTTCCTGCACCGGCACCCCGGCGCCGGCGGCAATACGACGCTTGCGGGTTGCCTTGAGCAATTCAGGCTTGCTGCGTTCTTGCGGCGTCATGGAATTCAGAATGCCTTCGGTGCGACGCAATTGCTTCTCGGCCTGGCCGCCCTGAATCTGGCCCGCAGCCTGGGCAAATTGCGCGGGCAGTTTTTCCATGAGCGAACTCATATCGCCCATTTTTTTCACCTGCTGCAACTGCTCACGAAAATCATTCAGGTCAAAGCGGTCGCCCGTCTTGATCTTGGACGCCAGCTTTTCCGCCTCGGCAACATCAATATTGCGTTGCGCCTGTTCCACCAGCGATACGATATCGCCCATGCCCAGCACGCGCTGCGCCATCCGTTCCGGGTGGAACACTTCCAGGCCGTCCAGTTTCTCGGACATCCCAATAAATTTCAGCGGCTTGCCCGTCACATGACGAACCGAGAGCGCCGCGCCCCCGCGCGCATCGCCATCCAGCTTGGTCAGCACCACGCCGGTCAGAGGCAACGCCTCGCCAAAAGCCTTGGCTACGTTTACCGCATCCTGGCCCTGCATGGCGTCCACCACGAACAGCGTTTCAATAGGCTTGATCAGCCCGTGCAGCATGCTGATTTCCTGCATCATGGCCTCGTCCACGCCCAAGCGGCCCGCGGTATCGACAATCAGCACTTCATAATGATGCTTGCGGGCGTAATCGACCGCAGCCAGCGCAATGTCACGCGGCTTCTGGTCAGCTGCAGAGGGAAAGAAATCGGCCCCCACCTGGCCGGCCACCGTGCGCAACTGTTCAATCGCCGCAGGGCGATAAACGTCGACACTGACAACCAGCACTTTCTTTTTCGGGACCTTGCGGCCATCCTGGATAAGCTCGCCGGTCACCAGCAGACGCGCCAGTTTACCGGTGGTGGTGGTTTTACCCGCCCCCTGCAGGCCCGCCATCAGGATAATGGCCGGCGGCGTGGTGGTCAGATCCAGCTCCGAGGCATCGGCGCCCAGATCGCCGCCCATCACGGCGGTCAGCTCCTTGTGCACTACCCCAACCAGCGCCTGGCCCGGGTTCAGGCTGTCTGTGACATCGATGCCCAGGGCCCGTTCCTTGACTTTGGCGACGAACTCGCGCACCACAGGCAGGGATACATCGGCCTCCAGCAGCGCCATGCGCACTTCGCGCAGCATCTCCTGGGTGTTGGCTTCGGTCAGGCGCGCTTCCCCGCGCAGGGTTTTCATGGCCCGGGATAACCGGTTGGTCAAATTATCAAACATGGAATTTCACTGAAGTAAATGGGGGAATGGGCAAAACGGCTATACTATATGCCTGTAGGCCGGATCGCGCTATGCAGATCCGCTGATTGCTTATCCGGAAACACTCGTCATTATTTTATGTCTTACGACATTGTATTTCACTCTCTGGCCACCGTGGCCTATCTGCTGCTTAGTTTACTAATTTGGCGGCCCCTGCTCGGCGCGCAAGGTCCCATGCTCTCTGCCGGAACCTCCCGCTGGCTGCTGGCTGCCGTGCTTATTGTGCATGGCGTGGCCGTACATATGGCCATGCTGCACGAAAACTCGCTGCGCCTGTCGTGGTCGGTGGGCCTGTCGCTCACCATCTGGCTGGGTATGATCGTCTTCTGGCTGGAAAACCTTATTAGCGACATTGACGGCTTAAAACTGCTGCTGTTGCCCATTGCCGGGTTCATTTGCCTATTGGCGGCCCTGTTTCCGGGCCACGACAGCCTGGTCATTCCGGTTGCCGACGCCTATTTCCAGGTGCATCTGCTTATTTCCATCGGCGCATACAGCCTGATCGCCATCGCCGCCATTCATGCATTTCTGATGACCTTGCTGGACCGTTACCTGCACCAACCGGTACAAGCCCGCGCCGAGCGCTCGGTGTTTGCCCGCGCGCTGGAAGAGCAACCGCCCCTGCTGGTTCAGGAAAAAATCCTGTTTCGCCTGATCTGGATCGGCTTTGTGCTGCTGACCCTGTCCATTATCACAGGTGTGGCCGTTTCCATGAGACTGACTGGCGTGATGCTGCCGTTTGACCACAAAACCGTATTTACCATGATGTCATGGGTGGTTTTCGGGTTGCTGCTACTGGGGCGTGCCCTGCGTGGCTGGCGCGGCCGCTTTGCCCTGCGCTGGACCCTGGTGGGCTTTGCCCTGCTGATGATTGCGTACACCGGCACCCGCTTTATTTTTGATGTCATGCTGCACAAAGGAGGTGCCTGATGCGCTTTATTATTACGATCGTCCTGCTTTGTGTGCTCTACCTTGTGGTGCGCCACTTTCTGCGCAGCTTTATCCGCAAGCTCAATGACGGTGCAGCAGCGCAGGCGGCCCGCACCTCGGGGGCCGCTCCTGCCAGCCTTCCTGAAGAAGATATGGTGCAATGCGCCCATTGCGGCGTGTATCTGCCCGCCTCGGAAGCGATCACGCAGCAGGGACTGCAGTGGTGCAGCCAGGACCATGCCAGACTGGGAGTGAAATAGCACGCCCGACCAATTTGCCTCTGAATAGTACGCTTAAATAGTACGCCTATGACAGAAGAAATATGACTATGACCGAAGACCTCAAACTGGACCGACGCGGCTGGCTGTGTCCTGCGCCCGGGGTCCGACATATCCGCTCACCCAACCAGGACCGCCGCCCCCTGCTGGAAAGCGTCTCCCTTCTGGTGATTCACAATATCAGCCTGCCGCCCAACCAGTTTGGCGGCCCGCATGTACAGCAGCTTTTTACCAATACCCTGAACCCGCACGAACACCCGTTCTTTGCAGAGATTACCGATCTGCGCGTCTCAGCACACTTCTTTATCAACCGCAGTGGGCGCATTATCCAGTTTGTGAGCACCAACAGGCGCGCCTGGCACGCCGGGGTGTCGCGTTTTGACGGGCGCGACCGCTGCAATGACTTTTCCATCGGCATTGAACTGGAAGGCACAGACTTTACCCCCTTTACCGACGAACAATATCTGCAACTGGCTGCGCTTACCACGGTACTGCGCAACCGCTATACGCTTAAAGCCGTACGCGGCCACGAACATATCGCCCCCAAACGCAAGACCGACCCGGGGCCGTATTTCGACTGGCACTGGTATAAGCGACTGACAGGCTGGGATTGGCGGCAGATGCCCAAAGGCATTGCAAGCCAACGACTGGTGCGGGTTTAAACCAACAAACCGCGCAAACATAAAATAAAAATCCGGCCCCAAGGCGTCTACCCTGGGGCCGGATTGCATTGGTTTGCAAGTACTTTCTGTGGACTTCCAAGTACTATTTCAACCGTCATCAGGCAGATATTCTGGGATAGCCGCCATAGCGGCCGCCCCAGCACCATCATGATTTAGCTTTTAAGCAGCAAACCATTCAGGCGTTTTACATACGCAGCCGGGTCGGCAATTTGCGCGCCTTCGGCCAGCATGGCCTGATCCAGCAGCACATGCGCCCAATCGTCAAACGAATCGTCTGCGGCGCCCTTGATTTTTTCAATCAGGGCATGCTCGGGATTGATCTCCAGCACGGGCTTGATATCCGGTGTTTCCTGACCAGCGGCCTTCAACAGGCGCAACAGGTGCGGGCTCACATCGTTCTGGCCAACCACCACGCAGGCAGGAGAATCCACCAGACGGTTCGTGACTTTGACTTCCTTCACAGACTCGCCCAGAGACGCTTGCAGGCGCTCCAGCAAAGGCTTAAGGGACTCGGCTACTTCTTCCTGATGCTTTTTCTCTGCTTCGTCCGTGAGCTTGTCCAGATCCAGGCCGCCCTTGGCCACAGACACGAAAGACTTGCCGTCGAACTGACGGAAGTGCGAGAGCATCCATTCGTCTACACGGTCTGACAGCAACAGAACCTCGATCCCTTTCTTGCGGAAGATCTCCAGATGCGGGCTGTTCTTGGCAGCAGCAAAGCTGTCGGCCGTGACGTAATAGATGGCCTCCTGCCCTTCTTTCATGCGGGAGATATAGTCTGCCAGCGTTACGTTCTGGATGGCATCGTCGTTATGGGTAGAGGCAAAACGCAGCAGCTTGGCAATGCGTTCCTGGTTGGCGATATCTTCGCCTGTGCCTTCCTTGATTACCTGACCGAACTCTGTCCAGAAACCGGCATAGTCTTCAGCACGGTTTTCTGCCAGATCTTCCAGCAGGCTCAGGATACGCTTGGTCGAACCTTCGCGGATTGCCTTCACATCGCGGCTTTCCTGCAGGATTTCACGCGACACGTTCAGCGGCAGATCGGCCGAATCAATCACACCGCGCACAAAGCGCAGGTAGGACGGCAGCAACTGCTCGGCATCATCCATAATGAAAACACGTTTGACATAAAGCTTGACGCCACGACGCGCTTCGCGATCGTACATATCAAACGGTGCGTGTTTGGGCAAATATAACAACTGTGTATATTCGCTGCGACCCTCTACGCGGTTATGCGTCCAGGCCAGCGGCTCTTCAAAATCGTGGCTAACGTGCTTGTAGAACTCGGTATATTGCTCGTCTGTAATGTCGTTCTTGGCACGGGTCCACAGCGCACTGGCCTGGTTAATGGTTTCCCACTCGTCCTTTTTGACCTGCTCGCCCTTCTCGGAATCGTACTCTTCCTTCTGCATCAGCACAGGCAGGGAAATATGATCGGAATAGCGGCGCAGCACTTCGCGCAGCTTCCAGCCGCTTAAGAAATCATCTTCTTCGGCGCGCAGATGCAGCGTCACGCTGGTGCCGCGCTCTGTTTTCTCGGTATCGGCAACGGTAAACTCGCCCTGCCCTTCAGATTCCCAGAACACCGCCTGGTCTACCGGCTCGCCGGCACGACGGCTAACGACAGTAACCTTGTCGGCAACGATAAAGGAAGAATAAAAGCCCACGCCGAACTGGCCGATGAGCTGGGCGTCTTTTTGCTTGTCGCCCGAGAGCTGGGAAAAAAACTCCTTCGTGCCGGAACGGGCGATGGTGCCCAGGTTGGCCACTGCCTCGGCCTTGGTCAAACCGATACCGTTATCGGCGATTGTGATGGTGCGCGCTTCCTTGTCGTAACTGACGCGGATTTCCAGGTCTGCGCCGCCTTCGAGCAACTCGGGCTTGTCAATCGCCTCGAACCGCAACTTGTCGCAGGCGTCTGACGCATTGGAGACCAGCTCGCGCAGGAAAATTTCCTTATTGCTGTACAGGGAATGAATCATCAAATGCAGAAGCTGCTTTACTTCTGTCTGGAAACCCAGCGTTTCCTCTGCTTTTTTCACGGTAGTATCGGATTGACTCATGGTAACTTTTCGTTAAATTGGATGGAAAATGGTGAAAAATGGGGCAAAACAGCCAGTTTTACGGCAATTTCGCCCTCGTATCCGATAGTAGTGGGGACGCGGGGAGGGTTTTCAAGGGGAAAAGTGGGAAATTGGCAGGTAAATGAGGATTTTTTATTAGTAAGCGCGTGGGAATGGCGCAAGAAAAAGAATATGGGTATAATTCCGCTCTTATCTGCAATACCCTCCATACCTGCCCGGGTGGTGAAATTGGTAGACGCAGGGGACTCAAAATCCCCCGCCGCAAGGCGTGCCGGTTCGATTCCGGCCCCGGGCACCAGCTTAAAATTCCTAGTGTTTATAAGACTCTAGCGCAATTTATAGCTTCTACCCCGATACTGGGGGATTTTCCAAAATTGCGAGTTTGGTACAGTTTCGGTACACTGGTGAAGCGCCGCGTGCACTTTTTGGAGCTTTCCCTCGCATGGCAACTATCGTCAAGACCCCTTCCGGAACCTGGAAAGCCGTCATTCGCAAGACAGGCTGGCCTACTACATCTAAAACATTTAGAACCAAACGAGACGCTGACGACTGGTCACGCCGTACCGAGGACGAAATGGTACGCGGCGTGTTTATCCAGCGGGCTGCGGCTGAGCGGATGACACTCGAAGCTGCTCTGACTAGATATTTACGAGAAGTGACGCCCACCAAGCGCGAATCAACCCGAATTTCCGAACACAAGAAAGCGCAGCCCCTGCTTAGACATCTTGGCAAATACTCGTTGGCCGCCTTGAATGCGGATATTGTCGCTCAATATCGCGACATGCGGTTGGCTGGTAATCCTGATGAAAACGGCAAACCTGTGCCGCGCAGCAATAACACCGTACGACTGGAACTGGCCCTGCTTAGCCATATGTTTACCATTGCTATCAAGGAATGGGGCATGGGCCTGCCCTTCAATCCCGTGGCCAATATCCGACGCCCTGCCCCTGGCGCTGGACGGAATCGCAGATTGACGGCGGCAGAGAATAAACGCCTGTTGGCAGCTGTTGATGTGTATTCGAACCCGATGTTCAGCTGGATTGTGCGGATTGCACTGGAAACCGGGATGAGGCTGTCCGAAATTGGCGGCCTGCGGCTTGGCCAGGTCGATTTGCAAAAGCGGATTGTGAAGCTGGATATTACGAAAAACTCATCGCCACGTACCGTGCCGCTGACTAAAGCGGCTACAGCCGCATTCCAAGCGGCAATTGATAACCCTATTCGGCCACCAGAGACGGATTTAGTGTTTTTTGGGGAACCGGGTCGAGATGGTATTCGACGACCCTATCTATTTGACAAGGCCTGGACTGACGCAAAGAAAGCCGCTGGATTGGTTGATTTTCGATTTCACGATCTGCGGCATGAGGCGGTTAGCCGACTGGTGGAAGCTGGGCTTTCAGATCAGGAAGTCTCGGCGATTAGCGGGCACAAGTCCATGCAGATGTTGAAGCGGTATACGCATCTTAGGGCTGAGGACTTGGTGGGGAAATTGGATAAATTGAGTAGATAATCAAAAAAATGACTTGATACACTCGACTTAGAATTCGAAGATCTGATGCTGCGCTGTCACAGATAAACAATTGATTTGCTAAATACAAAAGGAGTAATAGATATGAGAAAAGCTGCCCACAAAATGAGCAATACTAGTTTCTTTGTGTTCAATTTATTTCTTCTTTCGTTTTCTTTGTTTGTATCATTTTTTATAGCAGCTCGACTTACACAACCAGCCATCGAACTATTAGATCTGATGAACTCCGGAAATGCTTCATTGGGCGCATGGATGGGGTTTATACCAACTGTTATATTCGGGACACTATTTATGACCGCTTTAATCTTGGTTGTTGAATACACAAAAACGAATTTAATAGAACTATTGCGTCTAAATAATAAGTAGCCTTTCTTAGGTTGCAGGCCTGAGTGACTGCCAGGCGATGCGCAAATAGAACGCAGGGCGGGGGCTCATTCAGGGAAAGCTGGGAGTGGATGTTCAATTATCGAAATTAATTATCTGAACTAGATATGATCGTATGCAAATTTGCAGGACGCGAGTTGTCGAGTCGCTTGATATTCTTCACCAGAATACTGACGAATACGTCCTCGTTCCGAAATCAGGTGCAAATTTTTCCTTGCACGCGACCCAATTACATACATCAACTTCCTTGCACTTTCTTGGCCGTTTGGATCACTGAAATGCGGCACCATGTCTTCCAACAAGGCGTACGCGATCACAGCATCAAATTCAGCCCCCTTCACACCATGGATTGTTGAAATAGTTATACCTGTCCGACTCTGAAACACCTTTCTAAATGTCTCGATATCTCCAATGAATTCGCTGCCCTCGCTCTTTAGGCGATCAATTCTAGCTTTAGAACTATCAAAGAAAGCAGCGTGATGCTCTTTCAACAGCGAAAAGAGACGAAAGTCTATAGCCAATTTGGCAAATAGCATTTCAAAAAAAATGCAGAGATAGGTAAGACCATCCGTTTCATCTATATCAATTGCATTACACTCCCTCAATAATGCTTTTCGGTTGAGTTTGGACACGTCCGCTCCAACCGCCTCTAGGTCATTCAGGATATCGCCGGCCCAACGGAGTCTGCGCACATACATTGCCGGCGAAGCCTGCGTAAGTGCAATCTTCGAAAGTCTGTACCAAAAATTCTCTGTGTCACGAGCAAAGGGAACCATACCAGGGCCGTCGAACGAATACTCTGGCATGCTAGCTGTCAAGCGACGCGTCATACTTGCAAGATGCGTCCACTGCGGTGCGACAACACACACCTCATGCGGTGTGATTCCGAGGGACTCAATATTGAACCGGATAAGTCGAATCAACTCTGCTTCCAAGTCCGTCTTGCTTACTGTATCGTTAAAAGTCACGAGACTTTGGTATGCCTTATCACCGGACCCGGCTTCGATACGAGTTGCATAAACATTGAAGTTTCCGAAGTAATCAATGATACGCTCAGAGGAACGATAGTTTCTCGATAGCTCGCGTTTCTCAATATCAATGCCAGCCATAGCCTTGAAATCCCCAAAAGCAATTGGGTATCCACCGAGTGACTGATAAATCGCCTGATTGGGATCGCCGACGATAAAAGCCTTGGTCGCACCTTGGCCTGCTTTCAATATAGAGGTAATGATTGAATACTGAATTAGCTTAGTATCCTGATACTCGTCAACCAATAAGAAAGAGAACAACTGCCCCAATAGAGTGCTAATTGCGGGATGACGAGAAATTAGTTCGAAAGCATATAAGAGGATGAATTCAAAGTCGATTTGCCGATTTTCTCGTAGAACATCGAAGTATTTATTCAATATCTCGTGCAGGCCACTGTGTTTCCTTCTCTGGGTACAACAAAGCTCATAACTGGTTCCAGTGAAATAGAATTCGCAATCCCAGAACGTTATTTTTGGCTCTTGGTAAGGTTTACACAGGGCTTCGAGAATTTTCTCACGCTCGTGCAGATCTATCACACGGAATCCTCGGCCCAAATTCTCGTGATAGATACCGTATGGTTTCAATATCCATTCAAGGCAAAATGAATGGATTGTTCCGATCCATAGTTGGGATGTGTCCACTCCAAGACTTTCAATACGCTCATGTATCTCGTCGGCAGCGCGGTTCGTATAGGTGATCGCAACAACAAATTGCTTATTCGAGTCTAGCCTGGACAACTCGTAGGCAATCTTGTAAGTCAGTGTGCGAGTCTTCCCGCTACCGGGACAGGCAATGAGAAATGAGCTCCCAGGCTGTAATATGGCAGCTTCTTGCTCGGGATTCAGGTCACCTTTGCTCCACATGAACATGACTAGAAAACCTTAAGGACGTCGTTGATACGATCGTCGGGGAAGGTGGCCAGCATTTCGTTTCGGATGCTAACAAAATCGATCTCTCCTCTTCTAAAGGCTAGAAGCTTTTCTCTGAATTCGGTGAAAACCGCAGATGCAGTGAAAATATCGTTTTCGTCAAGATAGTTCACACGATAGCTCAGTACGTTGAACCAAACTTCCTTTGTAAATATCGGATGCGCGAAAGCGATGGCGGCTAGAATGTACTCCGGAATGGCTGTGTCCGGATCGAT
>NZ_JBQEAU010000064.1:13759-24521 GCF_052108595.1 Advenella sp. | reverse complement strand
ACACGGCAAGACGGATCTGTCCTTAATGCCGCACGCGCATGTGCCCTAGCCCAGGCCAAGCAGGCGCATCGCCTGCTCGCGATCTACTACTGTCGCGTACTTCTGCTTCATATCGAACAGGTTTGCCTCGTGCGGCGCCAGTGCTCTGTCGCCGACACAATCGGCAACGACCAACGGGCGAAAGCCCAGTTGCATGGCATCGACCACCGAGGCGCGTACGCAACCGCTGGTAACGGCGCCGGCGACCAGCAGGGTTTTGACGCCGCGCTGTGTCAGCCAGGCTGCCAGCGAGGTACCGAAAAAGGCCGATGGCACATTCTTGCGAACGATCAACTCACCCTGGACCGGCGTCAGTTGCGGCACAATCTGGCTATTGGGTTCGTTTTCCAGCAAGCCCAGCATGCCGGGAACCTTGATACTGAAAATATTGTTGTCGGCGCCATCGTCCGCATACACAATGCGTGTGTGCGCCACGGGCCAGCCCTGTTCGCGTGCCGTTTGCAGCAGTTTTTCCGTATTGTCTATCGCCTGGGCAATATTGCCCCCGCCAAAGACCTCGGGGTCGGCAAAACCATTGACCAGGTCGATAATCAACAGGCCATAGGGCGCCACCGGTTCCAGCTCGGCGCCAAAGCCCTGCTGCTCATAAACTGCGTCTGCCTTACTCATTTGCACCCCCGTCCAGAACCTTGCCGTTACGTACGACATCCACACCGTCCAGTTTGACCGTGCAGTGACGCAAGGGAATATCAATATGGCATGCCGTGGTTCGGCTGCCGCCCGCTTCATTATTGGGTCCCAGAGAAAACAGGAAATTGCCCTCGAACGCGCGTGCATCCATGCCGATGGTGTTTTCCCTATCGTACAGGCCCAGCGTGGACCAATAGGCACGCGGTTGCAGCCCCCAGCCAATATGGGAAATGGCATAGCCTTCCGGGTCGTTGAATGACTTCATGTACTCGTCCAGCAACTGGGCATCAATGCCGCCATCTATACGGGTGGCATAACCATTCTCGACTGTCAGGGTAATGGGTTCGGCAACGTATTTTTTCTGCGGCAATAAAATATCGCCTTTATCAATCACAATACGTCCTGTCGCGCCGCCTTCGTTCGGCCATGTGAGGGTAAAGCCGCTGGGCCAGTGGTCCCAGCGCCCGGGCTCGTCAACATAACCGTACTCGCTGATGGCCGGAAACTCACCCAGGGGGCAGCGCAAATCAGTGCCGGCCTCGGAAGTGATATGCATTTGTTTTGATTTGGCAATTAGCGCAGAGGCCGCTTTGACCCGCTTGCGGTCTGCTTCGAGAGGCACTGTACGCACCAGAATTTCCGGCGGTTCCACGGCCAGCAGGATTTTGGTGCCGCTTTCGAGAATTTCATGTTGTTCCGGTGAAAACAGCAATGTCATCAGATCCAGCACAAGATCGCTGGCCTTGAGCGCGGCAATGGCCGCCTTGTTCCCAGTCAAGGGCGTCGTGCCCAGATACGCCAGCGCATCCCGGCTTAATGCCTTTTCAGCATTGACCGGCGGCAGATCCAGCCGATTGACAATGGCGCCTTTGGATTGCGCGGCAATGGTTGCGCATAACAGCGTTTGCGGATGCGTTGACATACTGGTCAGGATCGTAACAGTCTGCCCGGCTTCAAGATTGGACAGGGTCAATACCTTCTGCCATGCCTCGATAAGTTGATAATCGCTTACTGCCATAATAGTCCTCATGAAAGTGCTCTGCTGCGGGCAGCAACCCGCAGCGCCGGCGCGACAGCCTTAATCGAGCCGGGTGCCAAGAAAGTCGCCAAAAGCGGCATAGAATCCGGCTTCGTTGTCCCAGGGGATCATGTGTCCCGCATCGTTCACTTTTGTCACGGTCAGACCGGGAATCAGGGTCGTGATTTCCTGAACGTCCTGATCAAGGACCACATCGCCGCGCTCGGCCGTCATCAACATGACGGGCACCTTGATTTGCGGGAAGTTGGCATGGACATCGTCGTTCTGAAAGTCATTGAAGCTCTGGATGATGGCGCGCTCATCGCATGTATGCAGCCACTGCGCACGAAGCTGCAGTTGCTCTTGTGTCCAGGTCGGACAAAAGGCACGCATCGCTTCGGCATCGCACCCCTTGCGTGCCAAGGCCATGGAATCAACATACCAGGGCAATTTGGCAGGATAGGCGCGGCGGCCCGGGCCCGAGACCGGCGGATCTACCATGACCAGCGCTTCAAGGCCTGCAGGCGCGGTGCTCGCCGCACGTGCGCCGATACGCCCGCCCATGGAATGACCGACCAGGATATAACGGCTCAGGCCCAGGGCCTTGGCAAACGCAACCACATCGGCAGCCTGGGCGTCCAGACCATAATCCAGCGTATCGGATGCCTCGCTCAGGCCCCGACCCCGGACGTCCAGGATGTATGTATCGAACTGGCGTGCGAAACGCTCGCCGACAAAGCCCCAGGTCACCGCCGGACTGGTAATGCCCGGAATAATGATGACAGCAGGACGATCCGCCCTTTCACCTTCGTTACCGCCATAGCGCAGATAATGCTGCCGGATGCCATTGGCCGATATATTGGCGCCATATAGATAGTGACTCATTCAATCTCCCTTAAATAAAAGTTACGTGCCGGCCTGCGCAGGCATTGCGCCATCGATGCTGGCCAGTTGCAGCGCCTCGCGCACAGTCTGTGGCGTAAACGGCGCCTGGTAAAAGCGCAAGCCACAGGCATCAAACAAGGCATTGGCCACGGCCGATGCACAGGGCACCGAAGCCGATTCGCCTGCACCCATGGGCTGCTCATCCTGCCTGTCCATCAATACGACATCAATGGGCGCGATGGCAGTAAAGTCAATAATCTTGTATGCGCCCCACTCGGCCTGTACCGTGCCGTTGGCATCGAAACTGACCTGCTCGTACAGGGCCCGGCTTAATGCCTGGATCACATTGCCGTGCAGTTGGTGGCGCACACCTGCAGGATTGACCATTTGTCCGGTGTCCTGGCCAACCACGATGTGATTCAGTCGAATTTCTCCGGTACGGGCATTGACGCTGATATCTGCAATCCATGCCGACCAGGCCGCGCCAAAGCCGGGGAATTTGGAATGTATGTAGCGGGCGTAAGAGACACCTCGCCCGTGCAGCCACCCGTTGGCATCGGGCGTTCCCCGGCTACCGGGCCTGCCGGGTTGCCAGTGCGCCCGCTCGCCCACGGCCAGCAGCAATTGCTGGGCGCGCTTGTCGGCCGCCAGGTTTTTTACCCGAAATGCCAGCGGGTCGGCCTGCGCCTCAAACGCCAGCTCATCAATAAAGCAATCATGGGCAAATGAATTGGGCAACGCCGAGACCCCGCGAAGCCAGGAGGCACGCACAATGGTCGCCATATCGTTGCAGACAATTTTCTGGCTTGGGTAGCCATAAGGTGGCACCGCGGTGCGATCGCCCATTTGCAGGCTGCGCGGCAACGCCGGCTCTTTGCCTGTAAGCAGTAATGCCAATAGCGGCCCATCGTTTGACGGGTAATGGGTACTGAACTGGTAATGCCGCAAATTGTCTTGCGCGTCAATCGAGCCCTGCACATCCATTAACTGCGCAGCGCCCTTGGGTTCCCAGCCATGTTCCTGCTCGCGGCTCAATTGCACACGAACCGGCACACCTGCGTGCTGTGAAAGAAGGAGCGCGTCGGCACATACATCATCGGCACAATTGCGGCCGTAGCAGCCGGCCGCCTGCAGACGGATAATCTCTATGTGCGCTTCATCCAGGCCACTGAGCTGGCTAAGATGCACTCTCAACATATGCGGGTTTTGCGAACCAGACCAGACTCTGACATGTCCAGGCTGGTAATCTGCAACGGCGCATGACGGCCCGATGGAGGCATGCATCTGGTAAGGCCACACATAGGTTCGTTTGATATCGACCCTGGCCGGCGGCAGGTCGGGATGGTCGCTACGGTTATCCTGCAGGATACGTTCGTTCATGGGCTGGCGTCGAATGGCCGCTTCCAGATCCTGAAGATCTTCCAGTGGTGCAACAGGCTTCCAGGCTACCTTAAGCTCACGTGCTGCGCGGATCGCATGCTCCTCGCGGCGGGCCACCACTCCGACAAAATCGCCCTGCACGATCACTTTGATGTCACGACAGATATGATTTACGCTGGCGGTATCGACTGAAGCCAGGCTGTGGCCGATGAAGGCGCCCGTATCTCGTCCGACATAGGGAGGCCGTACGACCCGGCCATGCCACATGCCAGGAACCCGCATATCATGGACATAGACAAACTGGCCAAGCGCCTTGGCGGGGATATCCACACGAGGCTGGGAGTGGCCCACGATTTTCAGGTCTTTGGCCGCCTTGGTCTTCACCTCGTCCTGCAGATATTCGCGATATTGCTTTCCCGCCAGCAATGTCCAGTAATCAACAGCGTGCCCATGCGCGGAAGATATCCGGCCGTCCTGAACAAACAAGTGCGCCGCATCGACATTCCACATGCCGGCAGCCAAATCCACTAGAATATGGCGGGCCTGAGCGGCGGCCTGGCGCAAAGGCTGGGCTGTGATTTGGATTGATGCACTGGCAATGGTGGGGCCCTGATTGGGCGAAGCGTCGGTGTGGCCCAGCACCATCTGCACGGCAGACATCGGCACATCCAGCTCGTCGGCCACAATTTGCGCCAGCGCGGTCTGAATGCCGGTACCCAGATCAACGTGGCCGCAAAAAGCCCGGACCCATCCCTGCTCGGATATCGCCACGAACACGTCGTCATAATCCTGCAGATACACAGACACAACGCCGGGCTGCCCCGGTGCAGGCGCAGGCGGCACAACCGGCGCACGCAGCACCAGCAGAGTGCCGGTAGACTCCAATAGCGATTGTTGCTCGGTACGAGGTGCCATATACGTCATTAACGGGTATCCGGTTCAGGCGTGTGTTGGACAGGAAGATTAACTACAGTGTACACGCTATATTAAAATGATAAAACATCAAAAGCACATCTTCGAAAAAATGAAAATAAATCTGCAGTTTGCAGTGTAAACTCTGGTTATGATCAGAAAAAACTAGTAAAAACCCGCAGAATGACGAGTTGATACACTCTTGTTCATTTTCATGAAATTCTTTGTTTGCTCAAAAAACTAAAGTGTGTAAACTTATTATTAGTTGACACAATTTTACGCCCTGAACATGAATCCTATTGCCCCGCGCCCCTTCACCCTATCGGTCAATAACGAACGCCACAACATCACCGTTGAGCCCGACACGCCGCTACTTTACATATTGCGCAATGACCTGGCTCTCAATGGTCCGAAGTTCGGTTGTGGACTCGGCGAATGCGGCGCCTGTACGGTATTGGTAGATGGGGTAGCGGCGCGCGCCTGCGTGATACCGGTCAGCGTGATAGAAAACCGCAAGGTCACCACCCTCGAAGGACTTAGCCAAAACGGCCAGCCCAATAAGGTCCAGCAGGCATTTATTGATAACCAGGCTGCGCAATGCGGCTACTGCCTCAACGGCATGATCATGACAGTACAGGCACTATTGAACCGCAATCCCAATCCCTCGGAAGCACAAATTCGTAACGAACTGCGTCACAACCTGTGCCGTTGCGGGACCCATGTGGAAATCATGGCGGCCGCAATCTCAGCAGCCAGGGGACGACCATGACCACGGATCTGACCGCGCCCACCGCTACCGGCATAAGCCACACGTCAGAGGACAGCGCCGGCATGGACCTGTCCGTACCAACCGACAGCCAACTGCTGCATGGCGTTGTATTGCGTCCGCCACAGTGGGAACTGGGCATACAAACAAACCGGATTGCGCAGTTGCAGTCGCTCGACAGCGATCGGGCGGTTAAAGTGCCAGGCGTGGTCAGTTGCATCACCCGCGGCAGCTTTGTCGGGATTGTCGCCGTGCAGCGCACGCAGGCGCAGCAGGCTTGTGCCTTGCTTAACGCCAGCTGGCTGACGCCCGTTGCTGCCAGCGCCGATGTGCAACACTTAACAAACCAGGCAGCAACGCCAGGCACGGTCCATTCGGCAACCCGGTATGAATGGAATAACCACCTGGCCGCCGACGCACCGGATTGGGCTATTGCTTGGCACCGGGACAATCACCTCACCGTGTGGGTCAATACCAAACGCCAGGCGGCCCTCAGGCAGGAACTGTGCGCGCTGCTGGGGCTGGCGCCAGAGGCCGTCCGGATTGTGCAACATGGCCAGCATACACAGGACGGGCTGGAGACCGCCGTCGAAGCCGCGCTTTTGGCCTGGGATTTACACCAACCGGTACGGGTACAAGCCGCCTACGCACCAGCCGCATTAGCGGTCAAGGTTGAGCAGAACCAAACGGCTGCGAGCCAGGACCTGCCAGACCGGGGGCAGTGGAGCATCAACGCGCTTGACCCGCGTCGTCCGTCCATTGCCGGCCGCTTGTGTGGACTGGACTCGACCTCGACAACAGGGATGGCACTGCAGACGGAGTATGCCAGCGTCCCCGTTCAAAAAAGCGGCAGCAGCCTGGTGGCCACGGACTCCCACAGCTATACAGCCGCCACGGTGTTTGCACAGGAATCGCACTTCGATGAATATTGCGAAAACCATCAACTGGATCCGGTACAGAGCCGCCTGGCACAAATCAACAGCGATCGCGGACAACAACTCTTAAGAACTGTTGCGCAACAAAGCGGCTGGGATCAAGCTGCATCCGGCCCGGCGGCCAAGGCTGCCGGGCTTGGGCGTGGCATCGCCTACAGTCATATTATTGATAACGACAGAAATCCCCCGCAGGAAGTATGGTCGGTCTGGTCGGTCGAACTGGCCGTGGATGCGCGCAGCGGCGGCCTGTCGGTCAGCAAGCTGACCGTGGGACATGACGCAAGCCATACCGAGAACGCACCGCCCACCCCACCGGAAACCCAGCGCGCCCTGAAAGATCGCCTGGGCAAATGGACCCAATCCCTTTTGGGACAGGCCCAACAGGGCGTCAATAGTCCTTCTGAACAAGACAAACCGCGCCCGTTGGCGCTGCCCGAGGTGCAGGTCATCAATAGCGCGCGCTCGCTGGATCAGCCCCTGGCCTGGGGGCCGGGTGTTGAGCTGCCTGCAGCGGCTGCCATTGCCAATGCGATATACAGCGCGACCGGACTGCGTATCCGTGAAACGCCATTTGCATTGCCCACCCTGTCGCCGGATCCGCCCCTGACAGCAAAACGCAGCAGACGCTGGCGCAACAGCTGGCTGGGTGGACTGATGGCTGCCGCGACCGGCGCCCTGGTGGTTGCTGCCCCCTGGCGCACCAGCATTCCACCCGTTGCCCGGGTAGATACATCAATTTTTTCCGCGCAGGCAATTGAGCGCGGCCGGCTTGTCGCGCTTACCGGAGACTGCATGGTCTGCCACACGGCGCCGGACGGCCAGACCAATGCCGGCGGCCTGGGGCTGGATACGCCATTTGGCACAATCTACACGACCAACATTACGCCGGACCGGGAAACCGGCATTGGCGCCTGGTCATATAAAGCGTTCGAGCGTGCCATGCGTGAAGGCATCCATCGTGACGGCAAGCATCTGTACCCCGCCTTCCCCTATACTGCCTATGCAAAAATGTCCGACGAGGATTTGCAATCGCTTTATGCCTATTTGATGGTCCAGCCGGCCGTATCGGCGCCAAATAAGGAAACGCAATTGCCCTTCCCCATGAACCTGCGTCCCCTGGTCGCAGGATGGAATACGCTATTTCACCGGGACCGGCAAGCCTATGCACCCGATCCGGAGAAAAGCCCGCTTTGGAACCGCGGCGCCTACCTGGTAAACAGTAGCGGACACTGCGCTGCCTGTCATTCACCTCGCAATGCGCTGGGCGCCGAAAAATCCGGAAAAAACAACTTTCTGGCTGGCGGCTTTGCAGACAACTGGGAAGCCCCGGCGCTCAACACGCTCTCTTCCTCGCCGATCCCGTGGACCGAGCAGGAGCTGTTCCAGTATTTGCGCACGGGTTACTCCCCTTTGCATGGCGTCGCCGCCGGTCCGATGGGACCCGTTGTTGCAGGGCTGGCGCAATTGCCCGAGGCCGATGTCCAGGCCATGGCTCATTACCTGGCCAGCCTGAACCCTGCCGCAGCCGAATCAAAAGACAACCAGGCCGTATTGGCTGCCAGACTGGAGGCAGACAGTCAGGCGAACCAGAAGGCACGACTGCTGCCTGGCGAGACCCTGTTTAACGGCGCCTGTGCCGTTTGCCACGATTCGGGCAGCGGACCGGTCCTGTTCGGCGCACGTCCCTCGCTGGCACTCAATAGCAATCTGCACAGCGACCATCCGGATAATGTGATCCAGGTCTTGATGCACGGCATTACCCGCCCGGCCCAGGCAAACCTGAGCACGATGCCTGGCTTCAAAAACAGCATGAATGACGCGCAAATGGAATCGCTATTGCAGTACATGCGCACGCGCTTTGCACCGGACAAGCCGGCGTGGAATAATCTGCGTAAAAAAATTGCCCAGATCAGGCAGCAGCAGGGTCATCCATAACCACCGGCAGGGCCCTTGCAGCGGCCTTGCAAATCTATTGTGGCCTATTCGCCCTCAAGACCGCTGGCGTTCATTTTTTGCAATAGATACAAAATAGCAACCTGTTCGGCAGGGTTAAGCTGCCCCATGGTGAGGCGGCTAATTTCCTGCGCACGTGGAATAGTGCGGGACAGCAGCGCCTGCCCTTCGGCTGTCAGGCTGGCAATCACCTTGCGCTTGTCCAGCTTTCCTGGCGAGAGCGCGATCAGTCCGCGCGCCTTTAAACGATTGATAATGCCGCGAATGGTTGCCTGGTCGATCGCCGTCGCCTCCACCAACTCAGCCTGGGAACTGCGCCCGCGATCACGCAAGGCGCACAAGGTAACAAACTGGATGGCCGTCAACTGCTCATCGCCCACGTTCTGCTGAAAAATGGCCGTATGACGCTGCACCGCCTTGCGCAATAAGTGTCCAACCTGCTGGGTGACATCATACGGCGCGCTGGAATGCCCTGCTTCTGTTTCAGGTTGCTCGTTTTTTCTGGACATAGTTAGGCTGCTCGTTTGTTGACATGATTAAGCTGTAATGAGGACGTATCTATAACTTTTACCCGATATTTTTGACTATAAGTATACCTGCTGGCAATGCGCAAACCTTGTAGCACTTGTTCTGGCGTATGAAGCAATGACGCTGAAAATGTCCTCGTCTGTGGCATGTAGCCAACGCGCATTTATAGCCTATACACTATTTAATAGTATATAACAATCATCATTGATCAGGCATAAACAACTTTAATAATGACATTATTTGGTGCACCGTTACCCATTCACCCTCTTCTGGTGCAGGTACATCGATCGCCAAATGGCAAGCTGCAAAGCCACCAATGACAGCGCCAATCGGCATGCTAATCTCGTTGATAATCATCAGAAAATTTCAGTTGTGAACCAAATTGAGGCAACACTGCATAAAGCACTTTCCCAGCGCGAATCACAATCGACATCATCTGTTTATTTTTCTTACATCAAAATCACTCGCCTGCTCGTAAACCCCAATTCGTTTTTATTTTAATTCATAAAATAAGTGTGTACACTCTTATTTAATCGAAATGAACGTGAATTGGATAGTCAGGAGATAAGTTATGAAAGATACAGTCAAAATTGCGATCGTCGGCGCCGGCCTGGGCGGCGCTGCAGCCGCGACCCTGCTGCAGAAAGCGGGCTTTGAAGTCGAAGTATATGAGCAGGCGCCAGAGTTTTCACGACTGGGCGCCGGCATCCATGTCGGCCCCAATGCCATGAAAGTTTTCCGCCGCATGGGGCTGGAAAAAGAGCTGGAACAAATGGGTTCGCATCCGGACTTCTGGTTCAGCCGGGATGGCAATTCTGGCGAATATTTGTCCCGCATCCCCCTGGGTGCATGGGCAAAAAAAGAATACGGTGCATCCTATATCACCATCCATCGCGGCGACATGCATGCCCTGCAGATGTCCAGCATCAAACCAGGCACTGTTCACTTTGGCAAGAAACTGGAAACGCTTGAGGACGATGGCGATAAAGTTCAGCTGGGTTTTGCTGACGGCACCCGCGTCACTGCCGATATTGTGATTGGCGCCGACGGTATATATTCAAAAATCCGCGAAACGCTTCTTGGCGCTGAAGCGCCCACGTATAGTGGCTGGGTAGCGCATCGCGCGCTGATTCGTGGCGAGAATCTTGTCAAGTTTGCGGATGAATTCGAAGACTGCGTCAAGTGGTGGACCGAAGATCGTCACATGATGGTTTATTACACCACCGGCAAGCGTGACGAATACTACTTCGTGACCGGCGTCCCGCACGAAGCGTGGGACTTCCAGGGCTCATTTGTGGACAGCTCCCAGGAAGAAATGCTCGCTGCATTCGATGGCTATAACTCGACCGTGCAAAACCTGATCCGTTCTACAGAAAACATTACCAAATGGCCCCTGCTTAATCGCAACCCGTTGCCCATTTGGAGCCGGGGTCGCCTGGTCATGCTGGGCGACGCCTGCCATCCCATGAAACCACACATGGCTCAGGGCGCGTGCATGGCAATTGAAGATGCTGCCATGCTGACCCGCTGCCTTGAGCAAACCGGGCTTGGCGACTATCGGGCAGCCTTCGAACTGTATGAAGCCAATCGCAAAGAGCGCGCTTCCAAGGTTCAGTCGGTCTCCAACGCTAACACCTTCCTGCTCAAGCAGGAAGACCCAGGCTGGGTTTACGGCTATGACCTCTATGAGCAGGA
>NZ_JBQEAU010000064.1:0-13659 GCF_052108595.1 Advenella sp. | reverse complement strand
TGCTCCAAACCGGCGAAACAAACCAGGATCTCTATACAAAAATTACCTGGCGCCTTATTCCCTTTCTGTGTTTCTGTTATCTTGCCGCATACCTGGACCGGATCAATGTCGGTTTTGCCAAATTGCAAATGGTGGAAGATCTGCAATTTAGCGTCACCGCCTACGGTCTGGGTGCGGGTCTGTTTTTTGTCGGCTACATTATTTTCGAAGTGCCCAGCAATCTGATCCTGGAAAAAGTGGGCGCGCGAATGTGGATCGCCCGGATCATGATTACCTGGGGCATTCTGTCTGGTCTGACCATGTTCGTGACCACGCCCACGCAGTTTTATACCCTGCGTTTTTTCCTTGGCGCCGCCGAGGCGGGCTTTCTGCCTGGTGTCCTGTATTACCTGACAACCTGGTATCCCACCTACCGCCGCGGAAAAATCATTGCCCTGTTCATGATTGGCCTGCCGCTATCGAGCGTTATTGGCGGACCTATCTCAGGCTGGATCATGAACCACTTTGACCAGCTGCATGGCTTGCGCGGCTGGCAGTGGCTGTTCCTGCTCGAATCCATTCCAAGTGTGTTGCTGGGCATCCTGACGTTCTGGGCCTTGCCGGACAATCATCACAAGGCTAAGTGGCTGAACAATGAAGAGCGAACGCTGCTGCAGCGTGATCTGGATCACGACAATGCCGAAGGAAAACACAGCAAACATTCATTCAAAGACGGTTTTTTCAATGTCAAAGTGTGGATGCTGGGCAGTATTGATTTTTCGATTCTACTGGGCGCCTATGCCATCGGCTTCTGGATGCCATCGTTCATCCGTAATGCCGGTGTAGCAGATACCTTTGACATTGGTTTGCTCACGGCCATTCCCAGTATTGCGGGTGTGATTGGCATGCTGGCTATCGGCGCCAGCTCGGATCACTATCGTGAGCGCCGCTGGCATTTATCGATCCCCCTTACCGTAGGCGCGATTGCCCTGACGTGCAGCACATTCGTTTCAAGCAACCTGATCCTGACCGTTGTAACCTTTACCGTTGCCTCCTGCGCACTGCTCGGTGCAGTACCGGTCTTCTTCAGCCTGCCTGCAACGTTTCTTAAGGGCACCGCTGCGGCCACCGGTTTTGCCCTGGCCTGCTCGATTGCCAATATTGCCGGTCTGGTCAGCAACTCGCTGATTGGCTGGGCGACCGATTTGACCGGCACTGCACATGCCGCCTTGTGGTTCTTTGCCGTGTGCCTGTTGCTCAACGCCGTGCTTGTGATGGCGGCCTTTCCAGCCAAATTGGTCAATCGCTAACCCTGCTATAAAATTGTGGTGCCGTAATAAAAAGTCTCTGCGATCCGGACATGATTGCAGAGACTTTTTGCATAAGGGCGACGGCGGCTGCATGCAGGCGTAGCTGCCCACCATCATGGTGTCCCGTACCGGGCCTCCATAAAGAAAAGGCAGCACCGCTGAAATAACGTGCGCTGGTCTGAACAGTTGCACGGTATTGGTTATCAGCGGTGCTGCCTCTGCATCAGCAGGATCAGGACCTCAGGCCCTGACGTATTCATCCCAACTTGAACGGAAGATTGCGCAATGGCTTTCCGGTAATGCTGGCAATGGCATTCGCAAAGGCAGGCGCCAAAGGCGGCAGTCCCGGCTCTCCCATACCGGTAGGCGGTTCGGCACTGGGTACAATATGCACGGCGATCTCTGGCGCATCAGTAATACGCGGTACGTTAAAGTCGCCAAAATTGCTCTGCTGCACCTCGCCGTCCTTGAGGGTAATGGCAGCGCCCGGCAGACACATCGACAGGCCCATGATGGCAGCGCCCTGTACCTGCGCTTCCACGCTGAGCGGGTTGACAGCAAGATTACAGTGCACGCCAACAGTCGCGCGGTGCAGCACGGGTTTTCCATCTTGCACCGAGGCCTCGACTACGTACGCCACCACCGAGCTGAAGGATTCATGCACCGCTACGCCCCAGGCATGGCCGTCGGGCAAGGTGGTCTTGCCATAGCCACTGCGCTCTACCGCCAAGTGCAGGGCAGCCTTGTGGCGCGGGCTTTTGTCGCCAAAAAGCCCCATCCGGTAAGCAACCGGGTCCTGATTGGTCGCTCGCGCAATCTCGTCTATCAGCGTTTCCATGACAAAGGCCGTGTGTGTGGACCCGACACTGCGCCACCATAATACGGGGACATTCACTTTGGGGTGATGCACTGTCAATTGCATCGGCAGCGGGTACGGGTCGCGCATCCCTTCGGTTGCAGTGGCGTCAATGCCGTTTTTGATCATCGATTCAAGCGGCGTACCAGCGACGATGGATTGGCCCACCAGCACATGGTCCCAGGCCAGCACCTTGCCGTTGTCGTCAAAGCCAATACGTGCGCGGTGCAGATGCACGGGCCGGTAGTAGCCGCCCTTCATATCGTCCTCACGGCTCCAGAGCGTGCGGATCGGTGCATTGATGCCGGCCGTTTTTGCTGCCTTGGCCACCTCGCAAGCCAGCACCACAAAATCGCTGGTACCCACGCCGCGTCGACCGAATCCGCCGCCGGCGGTTTGTACGTTCACCTGAATCTGCTCGGGCTTGAAGCCCAGCACACGGGCTGCGGCCGCGCCATCAAAGCCAGGCATTTGCGTGCCAACCCACAACTGTGCGCCGCTCTCTGTCACCTGAACGGTACAGTTCAACGGCTCCATGGGTGCGTGGGCCAGATACGGGAAGAAGAATTCGGCATCCAGCTTGTGGGGCGCCGAAGCCAGCGGCGACATATCCGCTTCGTACAGACGAGGACCGGGTTTGTCAGCCATTTCCCTATACTGAGCCAGTTGTTTTTCGCTGTCTACCTTCTCCACGCTGGCCGTATCCCACTGCAGCTTGAGCGCATCGCGCCCCTGCTTGGCTTGCCAATAGCCATCGGCAATGATCGTGACGCCTTGTCCACCGCCATCGACGGCGACCTGCAGCACGGCTTTGACCCCTTTGACGGCGCGCGCGGCGGCATCATCCATGGAAGCGAGCTTGGCGCCGAATACGGGCGGATGCGCCACCACCGCGGTCAATTGACCCGGCAGATTCATATCGATACCGAAATCCTGCTGCCCGCTGCTCTTGGCTTTTGCATCGATGCGCGTGGTGGCCTGGCCGATGATGCGAAACGATTTCGGCTCCTTGAGTTCTACTTTCTCGGGAACGGGAAGCGCCATTGCAGCCTCAGCCAACTCGCCATAACTTGCCTTGCGGCCCTCGGGGCCCAGTACGGTGCCCGCCTGCGTGCGCACACTGGCTACGTCCACTTTCCAACGCTGAGCCGCCGCGGACATCAGCATGGCCCGCGCACGGGCGCCAAGTTCGCGGTATTGGGTATAGCTGTGCTTGATTGACGTTGATCCTCCGGTCAGGTGCATGCCAAACACCGGATCCTGGTATGCAATATCGTTGCTGCCGTTGCGGCTGCGCACAAGGCTCCAGTCGGCATCCAATTCCTCTGCCAGAATCATCGGCAGGCCCGTTTGCACACCCTGGCCAAATTCCAGGCGGTTGATCGTTACCGTCACCTCGCCACTGGGGGCGATGTGCACGAATGCGGATGGCTGCTGGCCCGGCTTGAGCGCTGACGCGGCAGCCGCCGCCCCGTTCGCTTCCTGCGCCATGAGCACGTGAGGGAATGCGCCTATTGCCAGACCGCCTGCACCCACCATCTTCAGAAAACTGCGACGGGCGAGCGCAGGGCGGCTACCGGACTGCCCTTGTTCAAGAATATGTTGCAGTGCGCGGGGCAATTCGCTATAGAAAGTATTGTTCGACATGCAGGACTCCGTTCAGGCAAGGGTTTGGGCAGCATCGGCAATGGCAGCGCGAATGCGGGTATAGGTGCCGCAGCGGCAGATATTGCCGGCCATGGCTGCATCTATCTCATCGACAGTAGGCTGATTGCCCTTTGGCCTGCTTTTGAGAAAGGCGGTCGCGCTCATGATCTGGCCACTCTGGCAGTAGCCGCATTGCGCCACATCATGTTTGACCCACGCCGCGTGTACAGCGGCGCCTACCGGGTCGCTGCCGTCTGTCACCGCTTCGATGGTTGTGATTTTTTTTCCCTGGACTGCCGAGATTGGCGTGACACAGGAACGGATGGCCTGACCGTCCAGATGCACAGTACAGGCGCCGCACAGCGCAGCGCCGCAGCCGAATTTCGTTCCGGTCATATCCAGCGCATCGCGCAACGCCCAAAGAACCGGCGTACCAGGATCGACGTCAACTGTATGGTCACTGCCATTGATATTGAGGATACTCATGATGAGATAGCTCTCCGTAATTAAACTGCATCAGGAATTCGCAACGACTTGCATCGAAGGAGGAAGGATTGAGAAGGGAATACAACAGGATTGAGCACATCGCCAGTCTTCGCGTGCCGAACAGACCGTCGGTGCCCGGCCTGCCCCTGCCCGAGGATCGGGAGAACAAGCGACGCAACAGGCGTTGGCTGTCATCCGGACCCGGTGTCAGAGCAGGCAAGCTGCCTATGATGTCAAGCCATTATAGGTTTGGAATTACCGGACAAATTGCCCAATTCTCCGTAATTTTTGCCTAATTCGCTGAGCCGGCCAGGCACAGTTGAGTTTCCGGCGCCTTGCAATATTGCCCAGCGAACGCATGTTGGGATGTCGTGGATATTACCTTTATTGCCCGAATTCGAATGCAGGGCGTCTGACAATTACACATGGCATACAGTCCGGAGGTCCCTGTGCAATGACAATTGGCATACAGCTGCGGTCGCGCCTGGCGCGCACGCCTGCTGCCTTACTGTGAGGACTGGCTTGTGCTTACTCGCATACGCCTGACGTCGCGCTGGGGCGGCGCGCCAAAAAGGCGACTGTATTCGCGATTAAATTGCGAGGCGCTTTCATACCCGACCAGTCCGCCCACGTGGCCGGCATCCAGATTCTGGTTGAGCATCAATTGCCGGGCTTGCTGCAGCCGCAATTGCTTTTGAAATTGCAACGGACTCATGCCGGTAATGGCGCGAAAATGGTGTCGGAATGTAGACGAACTCATTCCCGCACGGGCCGCCAGCTCATCGGCATGCATCGGTTGCGTGTAGTTCTGTTTGAGCCAGGCCACGGCCTTGGCAATTTTCTGGCTGGGCGAACCGGCCGCCACCAGATGCAGCAACTGCGGGCCATGCGGGCCGGTCAGCAGACGGATCGTAATTTCCTGTTGAATCAAAGGCGCCAAGCGCGGCGCCAGCGCAGGCTCGTTGAGCAGATTGACCATGCGAATCAGTGCATCGGCCAACGCATTATCGAGTTTTTGTACCGTCACGGGCTGACAGGCAGTATCCTTGGCCGGCCGAAGCAATTGCATTTCAGCGGCAATCTGCACGATCGAATGGGTATCCAGCGCCAGCATCAAACCAAGATATGGCTCTCGCATACTGGCCTGGGTCACGCGTGAGAACACCGGCAGATCGATGGTGGTCAACAGGCACTGGCTGGGCCCATATTCAACCACCCGGTCGACAAGCGTGACTTGTTTGGCGCCTTGCGCGACCACACCCAGGCCAAAACCATAGATGCAATGCAGCGGATCAGTAGGCGACTGGCGGCGATGGAACGTGAGCGATGGGATAGGCGTGACGTGATCCCCATCCGCGGGGGCAAAGGCATTGATCGCATGTGCCAGGGCACTCATGGTGTGACCTCTGAAATTGTTGATATCTTGTAAATGAAGTGTACACGACGAAAATGTGTTTACACGAATGGTCAATATACACTCGTCTATTGCGCAGGCACAATGTCGCATGTTCCTGGTGTACAACCGGGCCGTGGCTACAGGTGCCTTTACTGCAATGCCGTGGCGCTACCAAGCCGCGTTCGCCGCACCCGTCAAATAACGCCACAAATCACTACGCCATATCAGCCAGGGCAACGCGCCCTGGCTTGCGCACTCAGAACATGCTCAGAACTTGTCCAGCACCGCGCCGGTGCTTGCGGGCGACGCATTGAACGCAAACTTGGCCTGAACGCCTCGCAAGTAACGGGGTTTGGGCGCCGTCCACTTTTCCCGCCGAGCATCAATATCTGCCTCAGGTACATTCAACTGCAATAACAATTGGTGCGCGTCGATCGTGATGGAGTCACCTTCCTGAACCAGGGCAATGGTCCCGCCAACGGCAGCTTCGGGCGTCACATGGCCCACCACCATTCCCCAGGTCCCGCCCGAGAATCGCCCATCGGTGATCAGGCCGACCGAATCGCCCAGGCCCGCACCAATCAATGCGCCTGTGGGAGCCAGCATTTCCGGCATGCCCGGGCCGCCCTTGGGGCCAAGGTAACGCAGCACCATCACGTCGCCTGCCTTGATCTTGCCATCCAGAATGGCTTGCAGTGCAGATTGCTCGTCATCGAACACGCGCGCCGGGCCGGTAATGACGGGGTTTTTCAGGCCGGTTATTTTGGCTACCGCGCCATCTGGCGACAGGTTGCCTTTCAGGATGGCCAGGTGTCCCTGTTTGTACAAAGCCTGGTCGATGGTCTTGATCACTTGCTGGTCTGCTGCGGGCGTGTCGGGCACGTTTTCAAGCGTCTGTGCAATCGTCTGACCGGTAATTGTGATGCAGTCGCCGTTGATCAGTCCGGCATTGAGCAGGAGCTTCATGACCTGCGGCACCCCGCCCGCCTTGTGAAAATCTACGGCCAGGAAGTGGCCGCTGGGTTTCAGATCGCAAATAACCGGCACGCGCTGGCGCACGCGCTCGAAATCGTCGATGGTCCACTCGACATCGGCCGCATGGGCAATGGCCAGCATATGCAACACCGCATTGGTAGACCCGCCGGTCGCCATGATGACGCTGACCGCATTTTCGATGGATTGGCGGGTCACGATATCACGCGGTTTCAGATCCTGTTCGATCGCCTTGAGCAGCACCCGGGCCGATTCACTGGCCGATTCGGTTTTTTCATCGTGCACATTGGCCATGGTCGATGAATACGGCAGACTCATGCCCATGGCTTCGAATGCAGAGCTCATGGTGTTGGCGGTATACATCCCGCCGCAAGAACCGGGGCCAGGAATGGCATGCAACTCAATCTGCCGCAGCTCCTCGTCGCTCATGCGGCCCGCCGCGTTCTCTCCCACCGCCTCAAAAACGCTGACAATATTCAAATCTTTATTGTTAAGGCGCCCTGGCAAGATCGTGCCGCCGTATACGTAGATGGAGGGCACGTTGGCGCGCAGCATGCCCATCATGCCACCGGGCATGTTCTTGTCGCAGCCGCCGATCACCACGACGCCATCCATCCACTGACCCTGCACGCAGGTTTCAACGCAGTCTGAAATCACTTCACGCGAAACCAGCGAATACTTCATGCCTTCAGTCCCCATGGCCATCCCATCGGAAATGGTGGGCGTGCCAAATACCTGGGCATTGCCTCCCGAGGACTCAATGGCTGCGATCGCCGCATCGGCCAGTTTTTGCAAGCCGCTGTTACAGGGCGTGATGGTGCTATAGCCATTGGCCACGCCGACCATGGGCTTGACGAAGTCTTCTTCCTTGTATCCCAGCGCGTAATACATGGAGCGGTTCGGCGCACGCGCCGGGCCTTGTGTGATGTTTGCAGAGCGCAGACGTTTGGACGAGTTCATAGCCTTCCTTGAATCGGACGAGTTGGACAGAGACCGGTATAACCGGCACAAATCAGTAGCGTGGGGTCAAGTTTACATCCTTACCGGCTTCGCGTGGCCCCAGCGCATCGGTCCGCCGAGCGTCGGTAAGAGATTGCGATTGACATTTTTTGAATTCTCGTCAAAGAGACGCTGCAAAAACCATGGGTATAGTCAAAAGGGGTAATGACAAACCAGAAACAGCGCCCAATAGTGATGCGGTCTGCGACAGGCCGGCAGGCAATGGCATCAAGCGCAATGGCCCGCAAATAGCTAAAAGTCAGGAACATTGAGCACAACGCCCTTTTGCCGGAGCCGATTGTCCGGTGTTGGCTGATGATTATTTTATTTTGGACGATGCGTATTGGTTTATTGCTCTAATACACTGACACTGAATCGAGCCGTGGGATGTCTTGAGAGAGAACCCGAACCGGGCAACCGGGCATGGGCGTGTCACGAGATATGGCATTGAGTGCCATATCTCGATTAATGTCGTGCGCAATAACGCATTGAGGACTAACGGATATTGCTATCGTCAGACGCTGCTATTGGCCTTGCGCGGGACATTTCAGGGTTGTGCCGTGGGCGCGGGTGCGGTTGGCGTGGACTGCGTCGTTGGCGCTGGCGCAGTTTGCATAGAATCAGTTGTTGGCGAGCCTGACGTCATGGGCGCTTGCGCACTGGTGTCCGTTGAGGTTGAGGCCCCGGAATCGTAGCCACTGCCTGCGCAACCAGCCAGTGCGGCCACGCCGGCAAAAGTGGCAACCAGAAACAGCGAGCGAGTCAATCTTTTCGTCATATAACCTTCCTTTGAAGATGGGTTTACAAATCTAGCGCTTTCATTCTTCGCGTTTTCAAAGGGAAGGTCATTACAGAGCATCATTAAATACGTGATTATGTAATCGCAGAACGTACCGGTTTTTGCCACTTTTACTTTCTATATGGATGATTCTCAACGAAAAAACTGGCAAGACACCTGAACACGGGTGTCTTACTCTTTAACGATTTGACAACGAATATGCGTAACATTAAGCGTTTAGCGCGTTGGTTCGACATGCAAAAGATCATATTGCTCAACGGATGCCCGTTGTTTCGGCAAGCCATTTTCGTCGGGACGTGAAATATGAATACCGAAACCGACCTCTCCCTGGGCCAGCTCCGAGCGCAGCGTCAATTGCGGGATGCGATAGTCCCCGGCGTTTTGCTTGCGAAACGCAATGGGCGCTGTCGTCCAAAGCGCATCCAGCCGCTGTCCGAGCTCATCGCACACGTTGGCATACCCCGCTGCATCGATCTTGCCCGTGCGGTAGATCACATGCGGTGGCAACACATCAAAGCCCGGATAAAACAGGATACCGTGCTGAATGGGAAATAGGATGTCATTGATCGGGCCATTAATGCCACGCGGCTCATAGTGCGACGACCAGCCACCGGCGGTTACTACCAGCATGGCGCGTTTGCCGGCCAGCACCCCTTGCCCAAAACGGTCGCCCCAATGCGTGTCCGAGTGCTCTCCCACCCCATAGGCAAAACCATAAGCATAGACGCGATCGACCCAGCCCTTGAGAATCGCCGGCATTGAATACCACCAAAGCGGAAATTGCAGGATGACCGCATCGGCCCACAGCAATTTTTTTTGCTCCTGTTCGATGTCGATACTCTGCGTACCGTTCTCGAACGCCAGCTTGGAATCAAAAGAAGGATCAAAGCGTGCCCCCGGCGTCGGTGAGCGATTGTCCTGGGGATCCAATGCGCTCTTCCACTGCATGGCATGCAGATCCGAAACCTGGACCGTATGGCCTGCAAGCTCAAGCCGCTGGACAATGAAATTTTTTATCGACCCGTTCAGCGAACGGGGTTCGGGGTGCGCATAAACGACAAGCACATTCATGATGCAGTCCTTTTTGGAAAATGAATATGCATACGATACGTTTTTCTGCAGTATATTAGAAATGAATTTCTAATATTTCAGGTATTTCCATGGACAATCCCTTGCGGCGTCTGGATCTTAATTTACTGGTCACGCTGGACGCCCTGCTGGCCGAGCATAACGTCACCCGGGCAGCCGAGCGCCTGCACCTGGCCCAGCCCACCGTCAGCCTGCAGCTTGCCCGATTGCGGGAGACCTTTGGCGACCCATTGTTATTGCCCGGACCACGGGGCATGCGACCCACCGCCCGCGCCGACGAACTGCGCGAGCCGCTAAGACAGGCGCTCGAAGCCTTGACGCAGGCGGTGACGCCGTCGGGCCCGTTTGACCCGGCCCAGAGCCATCAAACCTGGCGGGTCGCAGCGTCAGACTATGTAGAAACCAGCATCTTGCTCCCGGCGCTGGCAGGGTTGCGATCAGCGGCGCCCAATGCGCGCATGGCGATCCTGGCGCTCAATCCGCAGGCGCTGGCCAGCCAGGCGGAACAGGCGCACATTGATCTGGCGTTTCACATCAGTTCGGAAGCGCCGTTGCAACTGCGTCGCCGTTCATTGTTTAATGAAAGCTATGTACTGGCAGCGCGCGCAGGTCATCCCGCATTACAACGCACGCTCACCCTAGCGCGGTTCTGCAAGCTGGACCATGTCATTGTGTCACCTGACAATGGCGGCTTTCATGGCGTGACCGATACGGCCCTGGCCGCAAGGGGGCTTGCCCGACGCGTCGCGCTGTCGGTGCCACATTTTCTGTTTCTTGAGGCAGTGCTGACCAACACCGATCTGGTGGCGATGGTTCCATCCCGGCTGGTCAAGCACAATACTGCGCTGCAAATTGTTGCGCCTCCGCTGGAGATACCAGGCTTCGAAATGCTCATGCTCTGGCACGACCGCGTCCATCGCGACCCATCCCACCAATGGTTACGTGAACATATCATCCGTTTTTTGTAAACCGTGCAAAGCCGGGCACGAATTGGCCCGGGCCTGACGCACACCACAGCAATATCATTTGCTGTCATTCTGAAAATATATAATTTGCAGACACTCTTTTTCCTGAGGATTTATGTTCAATATCTATCTTATTCTTGCCATCTCGATCTGTGCCGAGACCCTTGCCACCACGATGATGAAAGCATCTCACGGATTCACCCGATTAGGCCCGAGCATGGTTGTGGTTATCGGCTACGCCATTTCCTTTTATGGCCTGTCTCAGGTTGTAAAAACGATGAATATCGGCATAGCCTATGCAATCTGGGGCGGCATGGGCATCTTTCTTGTATCGATAATGTCATTCCTGTTTTATAAGCAGCGGCTTGATCTGCCGGCAATTGTGGGCATGCTGTTTATTGCACTTGGCATTGTGATCATTCAGCTTTTTTCCAAATCTGTCACCCATTAATACCCGGTGGACAAGGCAGGTTCGAACGCTCGCGTGACACGCGGCGTGTGTCTGTCTGGCCAAGGTTTTCCAAGGCATTGACTATTCTGTTTTTGAAGCTGGTCTGATCCAAAGCAAGCCGGTTACGCATTCTGACCGCCAAATATCACCCTGCGTGCATTTGCCTTGAATCCGATGTCACTTGTGATTGCATGCAGAACGTCGTTGGATGCCAGGCCAATTCTGATCCATTTGCAATCAAAGTTATTTCTACCCGTTCGCTATAATACCGAGTCACGCATGGAGCAACGACTTGATAGAAGCTGATAAAAACGTAAAGCTACTGCAGATCCCCGGCGTTGCCTCGCTGCTGCTGGTCGTGGCATTTGGGATCGGCAGTTTCAGTATCCTGCTGCCACTGTCGCCGGACTGGGCGATCAGGGGCGGAGCCAGCGAAGCGGCTGCGGGCAGCGTCACGGCCATTCTGATGGCCTTTACCATCCTGACCCAACTGTCGGTTAACCGTGCGCTCAAGCGGTTCGGCTGGGGGTCGGTATTGGCCACTGGCCTGTTGTCGCTGGGCGCCCCCGCCATGTTGCAGGCGACATCCTCTGCGCTGCCTGTCATTCTGCTATCGAGTGCGGTGCGCGGCATCGGCTTTGGCATATTGACCGTGGGAGGCGCAACCGCCATCGCCCTGCTTGTACCTGCGGCACGCCGTGGCGCTGCCGTGGGCATCTATGGCCTGGCGGTGGCCGGACCGCAACTGGTACTTGTCTCATCGGCGCCCATCCTTGAGCAGCATTTGGGCAAACTCGTGGTGACGCTGATCGCCACCCTGCCCGTACTGGGCCTGTTCTGGACGTATTCCCTTGGCCGTCTGCTCAATGATCACACCAAGCCGGAAAACGCATCCGCCGCGCAAGCGAGCACACAAAGCAAATCCACCCTCCGGGTGATCTCGCCGGTCTTGTTATCGCTCGTGATTGTGACCAGCAGCGGCGGCGCCATCCTGACGTTCGCCAGTCAAATTACCGCTGATGCAGCCTCTGCCACGATTGCCTTGCTATGCCTGACCGGCTTTGCGACCCCGACCCGCTGGGCCTTTGGCTCGTTAAGTGATCGCTACCCTGCCCGGTATCTGATCTGCGGACTGGCTTTGGCATGCTGCCTGGGCATGGCGGCGCTCGGCGCTTCGGTGCTAACTTCAAACGCGGTCTGGCGCCTGGCATTGCTGTATCTTGGCAGCACCCTGCTGGGTGTTTCCTACGGAGGCATGCAAAGCGCTACCCTGGTCTGCGCCTACCGACTCGCCGGAAACAGTCGGTTGGCGCAGGTCTCTGTCTTGTGGAACGTCACCTTCGATTTGGGGACAGGAGCCGGCGCAATGTTAACAGGCATTATTGCAGCAACAACAGGGTTCGCAGCTGCGTTTGGCTTTCTGAGCATTGCAGCGGTGCTCAGCGCAGTCATTATCCTGACAAGCCTTCGGTCGGCGAAGGCGTAAGCGCCGTCGCATCGGACAAAGGACTACTGCCATGAGCCCGACGCCAGAACGACGCTTGAACACAGCGTGGCTGGAAACGGCGTAGCAGTTATTTCGGTTACATCAGGCGCCGACATGTGTCGAACCGAGCAACCGGCATATGCAGATCAGGTGTTGCAAAAACACCAAGGCGCTTTGGCAAACACATACCCTCGCCTTTTACCAGCGCAGTAGCCTGGGAGCAAGCAGCGCGCCAATGACGGTCGGAATCAGCATGCCGGCGATGTACCAGACAGCCCAGAAAGCGACTTCCATTTCCGGACAATGAAGACAATAGATCAGCGTTGCCACTGCACCCGATAGCAGCCCGGCAGCAGCACCCGCCATGCGCAACCGGGTGGGCGCCATGCCTTTCATGGCCCAGAAGGTCGCAACAAAGCCGGGGACGGCCAGATAGGCGATGTTAAATGGGCAACTTTGCCAGGAGACGCCCAGCACCATCGCCAGGCGTTCCGAGGCAGGCGCAAACCCCAGCGTCAGCACAGCGGCGACCACCACGGCCACAACGGGTATTGCCATGGCCGTCCAGCGCCGACCAACGGGTGTGCCTGGTCGCGCAAGACGCGCCACCACCAGGAATGCGCTCACGGCCATCAAGGCCGGAAATGCCAGCTTGGCCCAGAAAAGCGGTGTACCCAGCATGACCGACAGGTCCGGCCTGACTCCAAAACCGGTCAACAGCAGCACAACTGCGCCAACAGCGCTGATCACCATTGCCCAGCTGTAGCGGCGAACCGTCAGGGTGTGGTCGGCGGGTTCCGCGTTATTGGTTAACAGTGCGACCAGATCGTCTGTTTTCATGTTGTACCTCGTATGATGGCGGCCAATGCTTTAAGGCCCCGGTGGATTCCGACTTTAACGGCCGATTCGGACAAGCCAGTCAATTGCGCGGTCTCTGCCACGGTCAGGCCCTTGAGCTTGACATGCAGGATAGGCAGGCGATAGCGATCCGGCAATTGGGACAGCAGCTTGTCCACGTCGCGTCGCGCTTGCGCGGCTTCTTGATCGGATTCTGCAAACAGTTCCTGCTGCTGGCTGTCCAGCGGCTCGTTCCATGCCTCGTAGCGGTAGCGGCCGCGCAGATAGTCGGCCATTTTGTATCGGGCGATGGCATACGTCCAGGCAGTCAGCGGCTGATCGGGCAAATAAGTATGGCGCGCGTTG
>NZ_JBQEAU010000063.1:0-24935 GCF_052108595.1 Advenella sp. | reverse complement strand
CCGCCTGTTGCGCAAGACCCGGGCGCATGTCTTTCTGGCCGTGAACAAGGCCGAAGGCATGAACCATGGCGTAGCCACGGCAGACTTTCATGAGCTTGGCCTGGGCGAGCCCTATGCGATTTCATCGGCTCATGGCGATGGCGTCGTCGATCTTATCGAGACTGCGCTGGCCGACGTGCTGGCAAAGAGTCAGCCTGCGGATAAGGGTGAAGCTGGCCAAGACGAGCAAGCCGATGAGGTGGAGCTGTCTGACGAGCAGATTGCCCAGGTGCTGGCGACAGCCGACACAACAGAGGACGAGGCTGAAGCCACGCCTGACGATTTTACCGATCATCGTCTGAAGCTGGCTATTGTGGGGCGCCCCAACGTTGGCAAATCCACGCTCATCAATACGCTGCTGGGCGAAGAGCGAGTTATCGCCTTTGACATGCCCGGCACCACGCGGGATGCGATTGAAATTGAATTTGAACGCAACGGTCGTCTGTATACCCTAATCGATACAGCAGGCCTGCGCAAGCGCGGCAAAGTGTTCGAATCGATCGAAAAATTCTCGGTGATCAAAACGCTGCAGGCGATTGAAGCCAGTAATGTGGTTGTGCTCATGCTTGATGCGCAAAGCGAGATTTCAGAACAGGATGCACACATTGCCGGGTTCGTGCTTGAGACCGGCAGAGCGCTGGTGGTGGCCATCAACAAGTGGGACGGCCTGGATCGCGATAAACGTGACTGGATCGAACGCGAGTTTGAGCGCAAGCTGCGATTCCTGTCATTTGCCAAAATGCATACCATTTCCGCGCTCAAAGGCGCAGGCATTACGCAATTGATGCGTTCAGTGCATGAAGCGCATGCTGCCGCGTTTGCCAAGCTGTCAACACCCAAGCTTACCCGCGAACTGCATGCCGCAGTCGAGCAGCAGCAACCGCCGCGCAAGGGGATTTTCCGGCCCAAGATGCGTTATGCGCACCAGGGCGGACAGAACCCGCCACTCATTGTCATTCATGGCAATGCGCTGGATGCGATTCCGGAATCCTACCGTCGTTACCTCGAATCCAGAATGCGTACTGTATTCAAGCTGGAGGGGACACCGCTACGGATCGAGTTCAAATCTTCCAAAAATCCATACAAGAAAGCAGAGTAAAAAATGAGTGCGTACTGGAGTGATTTTGTCAAAACGCTGGATCCCTATGTGCCTG
Source organism: Advenella sp. (assembly GCF_052108595.1). Lineage (NCBI taxonomy): Bacteria > Pseudomonadati > Pseudomonadota > Betaproteobacteria > Burkholderiales > Alcaligenaceae > Advenella > Advenella sp. The sequence goes on along the minus strand of NZ_JBQEAU010000063.1, from coordinate 23,742 downwards.
GCGAGCAACCGAAACAGACGGATTTGATCAAGCTCAACACCAACGAGTCACCCTTTGCGCCGTCACCTGCGGTTCTTGAGGCGATCCGCCAGGCAACGGCGGATCAACTGCGCCTGTATCCCAGTCCTGAGAGCGACCGCCTGCGCACGGCTCTGGGCAAGTATTACGACTTGCCGGTAGACCATGTGTTTGCCGGCAATGGCTCCGACGAAGTGCTGGCGCATCTTTTCCTAAGCCTGTTCCGCCACCATGGCAAGCAGATCCTGTTTCCCGATATTACATACAGCTTCTATCCGGTCTATTGCCGGCTTTATGACATTGATTATCAGAATGTCCCGCTGGCGGAAGACTTCAGTATTCGTATTCAGGATTATCTGGCGTTGCCGGCTGAGTCTGTCAGTGCCGTCATCTTCCCCAATCCGAATGCGCCAACCGGCATTGCGCTTAAATGTGCCGAGATCGAACAGCTGCTGATCCAGCGCCCGCAGTGGGTGATTGCCGTTGACGAGGCCTATGTCGATTTTGGTGCAGAGTCATGTGTGCCGCTGATCAAAAAATACAAGAATCTGGTAGTGTTGCAAACGATCTCAAAATCCCGCTCGCTGGCTGGCTTGCGGGTTGGCTTTGCGCTGGGCCAGCCCGAACTGCTGGAGGGATTGGTCCGCGTCAAGAACAGTTTTAATTCGTATCCGGTTGATCGTCTTGCCGAAGCGGGCGCCATTGCAGCGTTTGACGATCAGGCATACTTTGAGCAAACAACACGGGAAGTTGCCGCCACGCGTGACGCGCTGACCGAGGCATTGCACGAGCTGGGTTTTGTTGTGTTGCCGTCCAAGGCGAATTTTGTTTTCGTATCGCATCCGCGGCATGATGCAGCACAGCTGCTGACGGCATTGCGGTCTCACGCCATTTTGGTGCGCCACTTTCGCCACCCGCGTATCGCTTCATTTCTACGTGTTACGATTGGCACAAAAAAACAGTGCGAAACACTCATTAAGTCATTGTCTGAAATAGTTTCTTAATCTAATATAGCAAATTACTGCTTTTTTTCTGATTGATCCTGTATTGTCTTTTGTGGCTGATCAATAATCAGGTAAATCAGTAAAGTCGTTTTCAGTTGTAAACCCAAATAACATATGGAGCCTAGCCAATGAGCACTAAAGGGCAATCACTACAAGATCCTTTCCTGAACGCGTTACGTAAAGAACATGTTCCCGTTTCCATTTATCTTGTAAATGGAATCAAATTGCAAGGGCAAATCGAATCCTTTGACCAGTACGTCGTATTGCTGCGCAATACGGTAACGCAAATGGTCTACAAGCATGCTATTTCAACAGTTGTTCCCGCAAGGGCCGTCAGTTTTCAAATTGACACACCAGCTGAACAGGAATAACAACCTCAGGTTTTCGCAAAAGCCCGCCAAGCTCTCTTGTGCGGGCCTTTTGTTTTTCAGGACGCTATGCGCGTATTAATTATTAGTGTAGATTCAGGCGATCTGGATCATCCGGCACATGCCGAAGAATTTCAAATGCTGGCCGAAGGGGCGGGCGCAGAGATTGCGGGCACCCTTACCGTAAAAAGAGACAAACCTGACGCAGCCTACTACATAGGTAAAGGCAAGCTCGAGGATGCGGTGGCCATGGCCGAGGCCGAGGACGTTGAGCTGATTCTTTTCGATCAGCCGCTGAGCCCGGCACAACAGCGCAATCTGGAGCGCGCATTCGAACGACGCGTGGTAGATCGGGTTGCGCTTATTCTGGATATTTTTGCCTTGCGTGCCAAGAGTCACGAGGGCAAGCTGCAGGTTGAGCTTGCCCAGTTACAGCATTTGGTTACGCGTCTTACACGAATGTGGACCCACCTTGAGCGACAACGGGGTGGTATTGGCATGCGCGGGCCTGGTGAATCCCAACTGGAAATGGACCGTCGCATGATTGGCTCCAAGGTCAAGGTGCTGCGCGAGCGCCTGGCGCGGGTAGAGCGTCAGCGCAAGACGCAGCGACGCTCGCGGGTCCGCAGCAATACATTGTCGGTATCGCTGGTCGGCTATACCAACGCCGGTAAAAGTACGCTGTTTAATGCCCTGACCAGAGCAGATGCCTACGCGGCCGACCAGCTTTTTGCCACGCTCGATACCACGACCAGGAAAATATGGATCGAGGGCGCCGGCAATGTAGTTATTTCCGATACGGTGGGCTTTATCCGAGATCTGCCCACGACGCTGATTGCCGCCTTCAAGGCGACACTTGAAGAGACGGTGCATGCAGACCTTTTACTGCACGTGGTGGATGCGGCAAGTCCGCAAAGAGATGAGCAGATTGCCGAAGTTGATAAAGTTTTAGAAGAAATTGGGGCCAATGAGATCCCTTGTATCCTTATTTACAATAAAATAGATCAAGCGGGCTACGAACCGCAAGTAGAAAGAAACGAAAAGGGCGAACCGGCCCGTATATTTGTGAGTGCACTACAACGAACTGGTCTGGATGGGTTGCGCGGGGCAATCGCTGAGTTCAGGCCTTCAATAGGAAACGAAGTTGCGATTCTTTAATCTTTTTAATCTTAATGATCCGGGCTGGGGTCGAGGAAGCCAGAATAACAATAATTCCGACGACCCATCGAAGCGTCCTGGCAGGCCCAATGAGGGTCCGCCAGATCTCGATCAGGTCTGGAATGATTTTAACAAACGGCTCAAATCCATTTTCGGCAAGAAGCAGGGCGGTGGCAATAACGGGTTCGACCGCCCTCCGCAAAATAATGGGTTTTCCCCTTCGCCAAAGGCGACACGGCTGGGTATCGTGTTCATCATCATTGCCGCGCTGGCGCTATGGCTGGTAAGCGGCTTCTACATCGTCCGTGAGGGTTATGTGGGCGTGGTCACGCAGTTCGGTCGCTACCAAGCCACGGTACTGCCAGGCTTGCACTGGCATATACCAACGCCTATTCAAGGCGTTGAAAAGGTCGATATTTCAAGTGTGCGTAATTTTACATTTGGCTATAAAAACGACCTGAGCAACAAGGTACCGGCCGAATCTCTCATGCTGACTGAGGAGGAGAATATCGTTGAGGTGCAATTTGCAGTGCATTATCGCCTTAAAACCGAACTGACTCCAGACGCAGTGACACAGCGCTCACCTGCAGCCGATTTCCTGTTCTCCATGGTCAATCCTACCGAGGCAGTACGCCAGGCCGGTGAGACTGCAATGCGCGAAATCGTGGGTAAGGAATCTATGAATAATATTCTGTACGAAAGTCGTACAGCGGCGGCCAACAACGTCATGAAGTTGATGCAGCAGATTCTGAACCGCTACCGTTCCGGTATCGAAGTGACTTCTGTCGCGATCCAGAACGTGCAGCCTCCAGAGCAAGTGCAGGCGGCATTCGAAGATGCGATCAAGGCCGGTCAGGATAACGAACGGCAGAAAAACGAAGGTAATGCTTACGCCAGTAAGGTTATTCCTGAGGCTCGAGGTCGTGCCTCGCGTCTGGTTGAAAGTGCCGAAGGCTATCGCGAAGCAATCGTGACGCAGGCCAAAGGTCTGGCATCACGTTTTGAAAGCGTTCAGGCCGAGTACGCGAAGGCGCCGGAAGTAACCCGCGAACGGATCTATATTTCTACGCTGCGAGAGGTATTTGAAAATACCTCGAAAGTGCTTCTTGATACCAAAGATGGTAACAATATGATGTATTTGCCGATAGACAAGATCCTCGAGGGTCAGACCGGGCAGAAGCAACAGCCACGCAAGCCAGACAATGATTCATCCTCGTCAAATTCGTCGACGGACAGTCCGTCGACCGGCAATACCGCGGCAACACGCAACGATAATCGTTTGCGCCGTGATGATTTTGACCGCAGCAGGTAAGAGGACTTATCATGAATAAAACAATTTTCGGGGCGGTCGTCTTTGTTATCGCCGCATTTCTTTTTTCCTCGTCGGTGTATACCGTGAGTGAACGCAATACAGCGTTGGTGTTCAAACTCGGGCAATGGAAACGTACGGTTTCCGAGCCCGGACTGCATTTTAAATGGCCAGCGCCCATGGAAACTGTCGTCAAGCTCGACAAACGCATTCAGACAATTGAGTCGGGCGATGCAGAGCGCATCCAGACTTCTGAAAAGAAGAACCTGATCATCGATTCTTACGTCAAATGGCGCATTATTGACCCGCTGCGGTACTACATTTCTTTTGGTAATCGCCTTGATGCGGCACAGAACCGGCTGGGTGCGCAAATTCGCGATGCATTGAATGCTTCGGTGAATACGCGTACTGTTCGTGATGTGATTTCGCAAGAGCGACATATTGTGATGGATGAAATCGTAAAAAATGTCGAACAGCGTGCCAAACCGCTAGGTATCGAAGTTGTCGACGTACGTCTCAAACGCATCGAATTTTCACCCGAGGTGTCTGAGTCGGTATATGCCAGAATGCAGGCAGAGCGTAAGGAAGAAGCCAACAGCCTGCGCGCCAACGGTGCTGCCGACAAGGAGCGTATTCAGGCTGGAGCAGATCGTAAGGTACGAGTAGAACTGGCTGAGGCCGAGGCAAAAGCCGAAGTGTTGCGCGGGCAGGGCGATGCCGAAGCGGCCGAGATTTATGCTACAGCCTATGGCAAGGATCCGGAGTTCTTCAGCTTCTACAATAGTATGGACGCGTATCGCAATGCATTCAGCAGCCGCAACGATTTGCTGGTTGTTGATCCGGCCTCCGACTTCTTCCGTTATTTCAACCAGTCTGGCATCAGCGGACAGGGTTCGACTGCGGGCGGAGCGCGCCAGCCGCTACCGGTACAATAATTCGCAAAATAACCATTTGCGCGACTTACAGTTAATTAAAGAGTACAATATACTGTAAGTTTTAAGTCACTTTATCTATGCGATTCGGCTGCTTACGCAACCGGGTCGCATTTTTATTTGTTTTCTCCATTTTCGGACATGACGACAAGCAACTGGCTACTCCCTGAACATCTATCCGATATTCTGCCCGCAGAAGCGCGCCGAATCGAAGAACTGCGTCGTGCGATGCTGGATCTGTATCGCAACTGCGGTTTTGAACTGGTCGCGCCGCCGCTGGTTGAATATACCGATTCACTGTTCGTTGGCAACAGCCACGATCTTAAGCTGCAAACCAATAAATTGGTGGATCAGCTCTCGGGCCGCACCATGGGTGTGCGCGCCGACATGACCTCGCAGGTTGCGCGCATTGATGCGCACTTGCTCAATCGTGAAGGGGTGGCCCGGCTTTGTTACTGCGGCAGCGTGCTGCACGCCCGTCCTTCGGGTTTATTGGCAGATCGTGAGTTGTTGCAGATCGGCGCCGAAATTTATGGCTATGCCGGCTACGAAGCAGACTTGCAGATTATCCAGCTGGCACTGGACAGCCTCGTCCTGGCGGGTATAGAAAATGCCAGCCTGGACCTGAATCATCCGGGCGTATCGCGCGCGCTTATCGAAGCCGCGGGTCTGCAGGATCAGGCTGGCGAAGTGCTGTCGCTGCTCAAGGAAAAAGACGTTCCCGGGCTGCGGCAGTTGTTTGAGGCTACTCCCGGCGTGCCGGATGATATTGCCGCTGCATTGATTCGCCTGCCGTCGTTGTATGGCGATGTCGCGGTGCTTGCCGAGGCTGCCTCTGCCTTGCCCGATCTGCCTGGCATTCGTGCCGCATTGCAGGCGTTGCGAACCCTGGTGGAAACGCTTGACGTGACTGCGGTCGGGATAGATCTGGCCGACGTCAAGGGCTATGATTATCATTCCGGCGTCAGCTTCGCCATTTTTGGCCGTGGTTGGCCCGACGCCATTGTTCGCGGTGGTCGGTACGACAATGCCGGCACCTCCTTCGGGCGCGCGCGCGCGGCTACCGGCTTCAGTTTGGATCTGCGCAAGGTTTCTGCCGGCCTGGCTCCGGCCGAACCGTCCCGGGCCGTGCGGGCTCCGTGGGATTCAGATCCCGCGCTGGGCGAAAAGATTCGCCAGCTTCGACAGGACGGCAATGTGGTGGTTCAGTTTTTTCCGGGCACCACGCAAAGTATTGATGAATTTGTTTTCGACCGTGAGCTGATTTGCGACAACGGTCAATGGGTGCTGAAAAGTACCAACTAATCGGGTCCTGCTGATTTGTTTCAGCAGGAATGAGATGAACTTTTGTACAAAGTCACTTTTATGAGCAAGAACGTAGTGGTAATTGGCACCCAATGGGGTGACGAAGGCAAGGGAAAGATCGTTGACTGGCTGGCCGAGTCAGCACAGGGCGTTGTGCGCTTTCAGGGCGGTCACAATGCCGGTCATACTCTCTGGATCAATGGCAAGCGTACCGTCCTGCGGCTCATTCCGTCAGGCATTATGCACCCTCACGCCATTTGCTATATTGGCAACGGCGTGGTGCTGTCGCCCGAGGCGCTGCTCAAGGAAATTGAAGAGCTTGAAGCGGCTGGCCTGGACGTACGCAGTCGCTTGCGCATTTCCGAAGCGTGCCCGCTGATCCTGCCATATCACGTGGCGGTGGACCAGGCCCGTGAGGCCCGCAAGGGTGAGAACAAGATCGGCACGACGGGGCGCGGAATCGGCCCTGCCTATGAAGACAAGGTGGCGCGTCGCGCCCTGCGCGTGCAGGATCTGTACGATCTTGATGTCTTTGATGAAAAACTCAAGGAAGTGCTGGAGTACCACAACTTCATTCTGACCCAGTACCTGGGCGCCGAACCGGTATCCTTTGACGAAGTGAAAAACCAGGCGCTGGCGCTGGCCCCGGTGATCAAGCCCATGGTGGCCGACGTCTCCGCTCTGCTGTACCAGGCGGAGAAAGAAGGGCAGCAGCTGCTGTTCGAAGGCGCGCAGGGCGCGCTGCTGGACGTCGATCACGGCACCTATCCGTTTGTCACCAGCAGCAACTGTATTGCCGGCGCGGCATCGGCAGGTGCCGGCGTGGGCCCGCAACGCCTCAATTATGTATTGGGTATCACCAAGGCTTACACCACCCGTGTCGGCTCCGGCCCGTTCCCGACCGAACTGACGGACGAAGTCGGGGCCCGCATTGCGAAAGTCGGCAACGAATTTGGCGCGGTAACCGGCCGTCCACGTCGTTGTGGCTGGTTTGATGGCGCCGCGCTCAAGCGTTCGGTCATCATCAACGGCATTAGCGGCCTGTGTGTCACCAAGCTTGATGTGCTGGACGGGCTGGAAAGCATTGGCCTGTGCACCGGCTATATGCTGGACGGCAAGAAAATCGATTTGTTGCCATATGGCTACAAAGCAGTGGAAAGGGCCGAACCTATTCTTGAAACCATGCCGGGCTGGAGCGATTCCACTGTCGGCGTCAAGGAATACGATAAACTGCCGGAAAATGCTCGCCGTTTCCTGACGCGTATTGAAGAGATCTGTGAAGTGCCAGTCGATATTATTTCCACCGGGCCGGACCGCATGGAGACCATTTTACGTCGCCATCCGTTCCTGGATCAGACAGCCTGAAGGACAACAGAACATGAGTGCGCCAGAAAATTCTGACAAACATTTGTGGATCAGCTGGGATGAATATAACCGGCTGATCGAACGGCTTGCCCTGGTAGTTCATCAATCCGGCTGGAAATTCGACAAGATCCTGTGCCTGGCGCGGGGCGGGGTACGGGTTGGCGATGTGCTATCCCGCATTTTCGATGTACCGCTGGGCATTCTTGCCACAAGCAGCTATCGGGAAGCGGCCGGTACCGTTCAGGGCCAGCTGGATATCGCCAAATTCATTACTATCACCCGCGGCACGCTCGACGGCCGCGTATTGCTGGTGGACGATATGGTTGATACCGGGTTGACCTTTGCCCGAGTCCAGGAGCACCTGGTGACGCAATATCCTGCCATTACAGAGCTGCGATCTGCCGTTTTGTGGTGGAAAGGCCACGCCAAGGCGGAACCCGATTATTACATCGACCAGCTGCCCACTAATCCGTGGATTCATCAGCCGTTTGAAGATTACGACAGTTTGCGGCCTCATCAGCTGGAGGCCTGGGTAAGAAAAGGTACACAATCTTAAGATTGTGTGCTAAAATCCTTGATTATCCAAGATTTTTTCTTCCAATTTTAAAGAACACGCCTACAATTCATGCCTAACGTACGCTTAAAAGAGAACGAGCCATTTGAAGCCGCACTTCGCCGCTTCAAACGCACTATCGAAAAAACCGGTCTGCTGACAGAACTGCGCTCACGCGAATTCTACGAAAAACCAACAGCAGAGCGCAAACGCAAGCACGCTGCTGCGGTTAAACGTCACTACAAACGTATCCGTAGCCAGCAATTGCCTCCACGCATGTATTAATGTGCACAGTTGATTCCTGACAGCTTTGTTCAGGACTTGCTGGCACGGGTCGACGTTGTCGATGTTGTTGGCAAGTACGTTCAACTTAGAAAGGGCGGAGCGAATTTACTCGGCCTTTGCCCCTTTCACAACGAAAAATCGCCTTCCTTTACCGTTAGTCCCACCAAACAGTTTTATCACTGCTTTGGCTGTGGCGCGCATGGTACTGCCATCACATTCCTTATGGAGCACACCGGGGCCTCGTTTCCCGAAGCGGTGCGGTCTCTGGCTGCGAATGTGGGTATGGTCGTGCCCGAAGAGCAGCGCAGCCCACAGCAACAGGTGCGTGCGCGCGAACAAAAGGCGGAAGTCAATCGACATCAGCAGGTACTTGAGAAAGCCCAGGCACGTTATCTGGCGCTGCTCAGGGAAAGCCAGGATGCCATTGCCTACCTCAAGCAACGGGGAATTACCGGCAAAACCGCCAAGCTTTTCGGGCTGGGCTGGTCTGGCCATGATCGCAGCGGGCTAAAACAGGTTTTTGATAACTATGATGACCCGTTATTGACCGAAGCCGGCCTGGTCATCGAGTCCGATGATGGCAGGCGCTATGACCGTTTCCGCGAACGGATCATGTTTCCCATCATCAATGCGAAGGGTAACCTGATCGGCTTTGGTGGTCGGATCATTGGCAAGGGTGAGCCCAAATACCTGAATTCCCCGGAAACCCCGTTGTTCAACAAGGGTCAGGAGCTATACGGTCTTTGGGAAAACCGCCAGGGTATCCGGCAAGAAGGCTGTGTGCTCGTCGTTGAGGGTTACATGGATGTAGTGGGACTGGCGCAGCAGGGCATCGGATTTGCGGTGGCCACACTGGGCACGGCAACCACGCCGACCCATATCCAGAAATTGCTACGCACCAGCGATCGCATCGTTTTCAGTTTTGATGGCGACGGGGCAGGCCGTCGTGCAGCCTGGAAAGCCCTGAATGTGTGTTTGCCATTTCTGCGCGACGATATCTCCTTGCGATTCCTGTTTCTGCCCAATGAACACGACCCTGATTCCTTTGTGCGCGACCTGGGCCCGGAAGCGTTCCACAAAGAGCTTGCGCAGTCACGCGTGTTGTCTACGTTTCTGCTTGAAGAGCTGGCTTCTCGCCATAATTTGAACGAAGCCGAGGGCAGGGCAGCCTGCCTGCATGAAGCCCGTCCCCTGATCTCGGCCATTCCGGCTTCGGGCATCCGAACGCAGATCGAGAATGATTTTGCCAAACTGGTGTCATTGACCTCTGCCGAGTTACTGACCGACCTTGCTCGCTTTGAAGAAGCGGCCCAAAAGCGCCAGGACTGGCAAAAATCGCTGCCCGAAGCGCCCGCGAAAAACCAGGGCGCCGCCCAGGATGGTTCTCCATTTGGTTCTGGCTTTGGCTCGCCCTTTGATCTTGCGCCAGCCTCGTTTGAGCCCAAGCCGTCTGCCCGTTACGGGCGTGCCGGCAGCCGTCGGGGTGGCCGCCAGGTGACGCCGCTGGCCCGCAGGCTCATCAAGTTGCTGGCATCCAATCTGGAGCTGGTTCATAAAATAACCGACCAGCAGCTTGAAGTTTTGGGGTTTAGCCCCCAGTTTGCTTATGTAAGGGAATTTATTGCATTTGCTCAGACCACTCAGGCAACACACCTTGCGGCGCTCATACAGCGCGCCGAACCTGGCTCCGAAATAGCCAATATGCTGACTGGTCTGACAATTGACTCTTTCGACGAGGATGCCTTACCCGACCCCGCCGCAGAGTGGAATGATGCGCTGCGCAAAATTGAATTCGAACGCCTGAACCAGGATAAGGAAAACCTGGTTGCTGGCGGTTTGACAACGGCAGTGGATCGCGAACGATACAAGGCCATCAATGCCCGTATCAGATTGTTAAAATAAGGGTTTTATAAATTACTCGTGTATAATGTAAAGTTTGCTCGTCTCTATATATGCGCCTCCTTTTGCTGCTTAAATAAAAAATAACAAGCGGCGAAGCAGTGCGTGGTTTTGTTGTTTTTGTTTTGTTTGTGTTGATCTGAGATTGCCGGAACTGACTATGACCAAATCCAGTAGTAAACCAACTCCTTCCAAGACAGCAGTTAAGAAAGTGACCGCAAAGTCTTCTTCTAAAACCATAGCACCAGCCAGGTCTGCCCTGAAAAAAGGCAAGACGGTGCCAGCAGAGACCAAGGCAAGTCCTTCAGTGAAAAAAACGGCGGCTTCAGGCAAAGTCAGTAAGGCCGCCAAACCGGAAATGAATGTGAAAGATACTGCTGCAAAAGTAACCAAGTCAGCGCCTTCGGCTAAACCCGGGACAAAGGCACCGGCCAGCAAAACGGCGACAGCTGCGCAGGCAGAAGTCAAAACTGTAAAAACTGTCGCTGCCCAGGCAGGTGCCAAAACGGCATCGGCCCGTCCGGCTGCCAAAAAGGCTCCAGTCAAAACGGCTGCGTCCAAAACAGCGCAGGCAAAAGCTGCCGTGGATGACACGGACCTCGATCTGGACGACACCGATCTGGATCAGGAAAAAGCCGGTAAACGCAAGCCCAAAGTAGGAACTGGCCGCAAGCCTGGTCGTCCGTCAAAAAACAAGAGCAATGACGAAGATGATGAATTCCTCGAAGCCGAAGACGGCGAAGTAGAAGAGGTGCCAGATTTCAAACCAGCCAAGCGCGGCAAACGTGGTGCGAAAGATACCAAAGAGGTATCAAGTCGCGGCCCGGTCTCGCCTGAAGAACAGGAAGCGCGGCGTAACCGTCTTAAACTGCTCATCAAACTGGGCAAGGAACGGGGCTACCTTACCTACGGCGAAATCAATGACCATCTTCCCGATGATCTGGTGGATGCAGAGGCTATTGACGGCATCATCAGTACCTTCAGCGATATGGGCATCTCTGTCTACGACCAGGCGCCCGATGCAGAAGCGCTGCTGCTGAGCGACAACGCACCCGTAGCGTCATCCGACGACGACGTGGAAGACGAAGCTGAAGCTGCGCTCACCACTGTGGATTCCGACTTTGGGCGCACCACCGACCCAGTCCGCATGTATATGCGCGAAATGGGCACGGTTGAGTTGCTGACACGTGAAGGCGAGATTGAAATTGCCAAGCGTATTGAGGAAGGCCTCAAGCATATGGTTATGGCCATTGCTGCCTGCCCGACTACGATCCAGGAAATTTTGAACCACATCCAGCGTGTTCGCGATGGTCAGGCCCAGATTGACGAAGTCGTCGATGGCCTTGTCACTGAGGACGGCGAAGAATATGCCGGTTCAGGCGTGCAGGAAGAAGACGAGAGTGACGACGGCCCGGCCGGCGGCATGAGCAGCAAGCAGTTGGAAATGCTGCGTCAACAGGCGCTGGAAAAATTCGATTCCGTTGAAAAATGGTTCGGCAAAATGCGCAGTGTTTACGAGCAAGGTGGCTATCGTACGCCCGATTACATCCGCTCTCAGGAAGCCATTCTTGAGGAACTGATGGGCGTGCGCTTTACAGCCAAAATGGTCGAGCGCCTTGCAGACACGCTGCGCAGCCAGGTTGAAGGAGTGCGTCAGCTGGAACGCGCCATCCTGCACACCTGCGTCGATCGTGTCGGCATGCCACGCTCTTACTTCATTAAAGTATTTCCCGGCCAGGAAACCAATCTGAACTGGGTGCAGGATGAAGTGAACAAGAACGCTGCCTACGCAGAAACGCTTGAGCGTTCCATTCCTGATATCCATGAAATTCAGCAAAAACTGATAGACCTGGAAAATGCCGTTGTTCTGCCGCTCAAAGACCTGAAAGACGTGAATAAGCGCATGGTCACCGGTGAAGCCAAGGCCAAGAAAGCCAAACGCGAAATGATCGAAGCCAACTTGCGGCTGGTTATCTCTATTGCCAAGAAATACACCAACCGCGGGCTGCAGTTCCTTGATCTGATTCAGGAAGGCAATATCGGCCTGATGAAAGCCGTGGACAAATTCGAATACCGTCGAGGCTACAAGTTTTCTACGTACGCCACATGGTGGATTCGCCAGGCCATTACGCGTTCGATTGCCGACCAGGCGCGCACGATCCGTATTCCGGTTCACATGATTGAAACCATCAACAAGATGAACCGTATTAATCGTCAGATTTTGCAGGAAACAGGCACCGAGCCCGATCCGGCAACACTGGCGCAGAAAATGGATATGCCGGAAGAGAAGATTCGCAAAATCCTCAAAATTGCCAAAGAGCCCATTTCCATGGAAACGCCGATTGGTGACGATGACGATTCGCATTTGGGCGACTTCATCGAGGACAACGCCACCCTGGCGCCATCAGACAATGCACTGTATGGCTCCATGCGCGATGCCTTCAAGGAAGTGCTTGACTCTCTGACGCCACGTGAAGCCAAAGTGCTGCGCATGCGGTTCGGTATCGGCATCAGTTCAGACCAAACGCTGGAAGAGGTGGGTAAACAGTTTGACGTAACTCGCGAGCGGATCCGTCAGATAGAAGCCAAGGCCTTGCGCAAGTTGCGTCATCCAAGCAGAGCTGATAAACTTAAAAGCTTTCTTGAAAACCAGTAATTAAATTTGCCGATCGCGCGTGGGTATTTGAAGAAATACTTGGCGTTAGTTAGACGTTAAGCGCAGGCCAAATTTAAATGTAGTTAGCAAGAAAAAAGCCGGAAATTGGCCGCATTTGTCAGGTGTTTTATACACAAGATAGTCTGACAGGCGGCCAAAATAATGGATACCCCCTGTAGCTCAGTTGGTTAGAGCAGAGGACTCATAATCCTTTGGTCGCTGGTTCGAGTCCAGCCGGGGGGACCAAAGAAATCTTTTAGAATCAAGCAATTAGCCGCTCCGTCAAGCGGCTTTTTTCTTGTCTGAGTCCTTGGTGTGGCGTAAGTGTGGTGTAAATTCCGTCGCATTGACGTAATTTGCCAAATGGCCAGCATCCAAATGGGCATACTTCTGCACCATCTCGATAGTTTCCCATCCCCCCAATTCTTTGAGCACCATTAGCGGCGTGCCCGATTGGACATGCCAACTTGCCCAGGTATGACGTAAGTCATGGAATTTGAGCGGTTTGATGCTCGATAAAATGGCCGCGCGATCTAGCGTGCGCTTATCTACTTGAGTCACACGCATGCCACTTTCGCGTGTGAAACAATACTCAGTCCCGGCGGTTCTCTTTACTCAAGGAGGGCGATTGCTTCACTGTTCAACGGCATAGGGCGTGATCGGCCATTTTCAGGACGGTGCCACCTAGGAAATGCTTCCACAAAATTGATCGGACGGTACCCATTTGAAAATGAATTATGGTCGACAAAAAGATAGCCCTGACAATTGGAAGAGTTCTCGCTAGTAGCACTTTTATCATAAGCCCTCTCAGCAGCTTATGTGTAGGGTACGCGCTCCATAAAGCGCCAGCATAGACAATGGAACGACACGGGCCGACATTGACGGACAGGTTTCTCAAGATCTTATCGGAATAGTTATTGAGGGGGATCAGGCGCTCCGGCAGCTGAATGCGCTGCAGGACTGGGCAGAAATAGTTACGACGGACCAGACGGCTGCGCCAGGCAAATAGCCTCATCGCCGTGCTGAGCCACATTAATCAGCTTGTTTCGCTCCTGGCATCCCGAGCAGATGAAAAAACAGCCGTCCCTGTTTATTTCCACCTCAACAGCTTGAAACATGATGTCCAAGCCGCAATTTACACACGTCCACATAGCGCATGCCTCTGATCGGTCATAATTTGGTAACAGACATCGTAGACCTGTCGTGTGACGCTTTTCTTACCGCCAGCCAACTTGAGTCACTATCCCAATAGTGATTGCACAGACTGTCGCCGATTCCTGTCTACGCTGACAATTAGTTCAATATTTTTTCATATGCCATTGTTTTTATTTAAAAATCATTGATTTTCTACTGACATCTGTTAATAATTTGTCTATAAAATATTTCAATTATTTACAAACGTAAGGGTGAATAAGCTAAGCCACCCATCAAATAAACCAATTAACAGGATAGGTGAACCATGGCAGATATATATATTGATGATTCCATAGATCAACTGACAGTTGATCAAGCTGACTACGAAGTAGACGGTACGCTTAATGTGCAGGTGGGGGTTAGGAGCCTTTATCTTGGCGATTTAATAATCACAAATTCGTCCGATTCTCCTGACGCGCTCAAGTTGACAGTCTTGAAGGAAGACCCCGAGCTTCACCTGATCCAGCCTACCAATTTATTTTTAGACGATGGTGCTAATGTCAAACTTGTTGCGTATGATGCATCGGCGGATATGGAGCCCTATCTAAGGATTGATAATGGTTCCACGCTTGAACTTACATCAGAGTTGCTATCCAGTGGGCAAGTCCCTTTTTATATTCGGGTTTTGGGGAGCAGCAAGCTTATATATGACTCGACAGGAACCAATATTGATCAGTCCAGCTCAGTGATTCACTTAGATGTTATGGAGCCTGGTTCTCAATTACAGGTTATCGGCGCTGATAGTTATAGTCATGTCGATGGTGTACTTATTTTCAAAAACAGTGATGGTGAAATCGTTGGCAATTTCGACGCCCCATGGATAAATGACCCTATGGAATTGGAAGGTGACATGCTGACAATCACATGTTACTTAAAAGGTACACACATCGCGACACCCGACGGGGAAGTCAAAGTCGAAACCTTAAAAGCAGGTGATAAAGTACTGACCGCTACTGGTGGTGTTGCCACAGTCAAATGGCTGGGCTTTCGC
The DNA here is from genome assembly GCF_052108595.1 of Advenella sp. Classification (NCBI taxonomy): domain Bacteria; kingdom Pseudomonadati; phylum Pseudomonadota; class Betaproteobacteria; order Burkholderiales; family Alcaligenaceae; genus Advenella; species Advenella sp. Next base: position 8,705 of record NZ_JBQEAU010000063.1, on the reverse strand, counting down.
AAACTGAACAGAAACCGCATCCCCGAATCTCACGTTTTACGCGCTTCTCCAATTCGTATTTGTAAAGGCGCTTTCGCTGAAAATATTCCCCACCGTGATCTGACTGTCTCTCCTGGCCACCGGTTCAACTTTGACGGCGCCCTGGTTCCCGCCCTGTCCTTGGTTAACGGCATCACCATTATCCAGGACTTCGATGTTCAGCAGTTCGAGTACTATCACGTTGAACTGGAAAAATTCGACATGCTACTTGCCGAAGGCACTGCTGCAGAAAGCTATCTGGACGTTGGCGATTATCGCCAATCATTTGAAAACGCCCATACCGTTGCCGCGCATCCTGATTTCGGGCCTGCGCCTGAGCGTGTTGTTCTGCCTGATTACGTTCAGAAAATTACACCTGAAATCATTCAACCCATTCGCCAGGAACTGTTCGGTCGTGTACAGGCATTGACCGGTGCAACGCGCTCAGGTGACGCCAATCTGCGTATTGAGGCAAATGGTGTAATGATCGCTTCACTGACTCCATGCGCTAAACGCGGAGTGTATCGTTTCGACCTCCCCACAGGACTGCAATCTGACATCCGCATCCTATCGAACTCAACTGTCATACGTGAGACATCGCTCAACAGCCGTCGCGATATGCGCATAGTTGGTGTTGGTCTGAACGAGATCGTTCTGGTTGTAGATGGTATTCGTCATCAAATTGATATTACAGATAAGTACCTTACGGGCTTGCACGATGTTCAGGAGGTGAACAACACAAATATGCGCTGGACGACGGGCGAGGCAGTAATTCCGGCAAACCTAGTGCCGGCATCAAAAGGTTCTATTGCCTTGGATTTGAGTGTCTTGCGTACAAATATGTACTGGACGTCCGGCGAGCAGCTAAAAGCACGGAAAGCAGCCTGACAGTGGACGCATTTAGCAATCGGCTATAAGGAGAGCCGCACTCTTGTGCGGCTTTTTCTACACATACAGGCCACGCATATCCTTGGATCTCGTCGCAGAATATCGATCCGACTCACGGCTCTGGCTGATTCTTCAGCACATCAAGCACATCCTCAAGTTTTGTTATACATTCTTTTCGCGCGGTGCCGCTTATCCGCTATTCTGGGTTTGAAATACGCTGGGTCAGATCCGCTCGTTCTTGTCCAAATTTAATCAGGTTGCCGTCGGGATCGAAAACGTAAAGTTCATCCATACACCACGCAGTGTTTACAATGCCTCCCAAAGACGATAGCTTGGCGCTTAATTCATTATGAACTGCTTGAATATCTGAAACACGCCGATAGCAGGAAGTATTTTCTGCAATATTTCTGTCGCTACAGTTCCAAAAACGGAGTTCAGTTTCTCCTCGAGCCGCAATGTCGCATGTATCGCGTATCTGAGAGGTCTTAAATTCGAGCACCGATTTGTAGAATGAAAGAGTGCGTTTCATGTCCAACGACGCGAGGACCGGTATAGCTTTGCCAAAATTTGTACTCACCATCATTGCTCCAAAATTCGAAATATACCTGAGTTGAGTGCAGCCGACCCTGCGTAAATATATAGTGAAAGTGCCAGAGCTTACCCGCTATAAATAGCGTCCCGGATCTTTAACAGCTCGTTTCGAGTGAGGAGGGGGGGCTACTTCGCCACCGTGGCTAAATCGTGACTGAATTTCACGGGCCGTAACAAAAGTGAGAAACCACGGCGTCCAGTGAGTCCCTATTTTGTGCTGTCACCCGGCTTCAGCTAACAACAGGTTCATGGCGCGTCCACTCAGACTTCGAGCCTTTCCTAGTTCGGTTGGCGTGAACTGGTCGGCTTGTTCTAAAAAGAAACCCGCCCTATAGGCGGGTCATCTCTATACGATGCTAATACTTATCTGCTTTCCAAGTTTGTGATACGCAGATTCGATGAACTCCAATTTTGTCGAGTGCTGTAAATCAAAAAGGCGATCCACCTGGGGCATATGAACATCAAGGCGACGTGCCAATTCTGCTTTTCGTACTTTTTGGCCGAGCATTTCGTTCATTAACAAAACTTTGGCAGTTACCAAAGCCTGCAGGGTGACTGCAGGTTGAGCTTTTTTTACTTTGGAAGGCATTGGAATCTGACGTTTTTCGTCGAAATAGATTTCAAGCGCTGCTACCAGCGCTTCCTCAGCGTTCAATAACGCTTCCTGTTCATCGTCCCCGACAGAGTTTGCTTCTGGTATATCGGGAAATCCGACCAGTAAAGTGCCATTATCGTCTGGCGTGAGCGTGACTGGATAAATTAGCATGGTGAACTCCTACAATTATTTCTAAAAACTCCAGGGCTATGTCCGATCGTAGAAGGCGCTTTCGAGCCTCTCAAGTACTATTTAATTCCAAGATCCTTCTTAATTTTATGAACCAAACCGGTACCGATTTCTTTTGATCCATGATTTGGAAAAATCGTTGTTTTCCCATTAAGCGTTACCTTGAGGTGGCTAGATCCGGAGCGGTGCATTTGAAAAGTTGCACCTTGTTTCTCTAACCACTTTCGGAACTCGCTGTACTTCATAGTCGCTCTGTATGATTTGATAAACAAATTATACAACAAAAATGTTGTATAATTTAATATAAAATTAAATAAATATGTTGTGTTTTTCGGGCGTTGTCTATATCCACGGGCTGCTGGTAGCCTTTCGCGCCCGTCCATTCAAGCCAGCCGTCGGCAGGCACACCCATACGTCCGTGTACCGTCAGCGTTTCCAGGATAGGGAGTTATTCAGCGCCTTGTCCATGCGAGCGTTGCTCACTGGTAATCGTTTGTACCTGGGACGGGGCATATCCCCAGAATTGGCGTTTCAGACTAAGGGGCCAGCCAAAGCCGTCATCAGGACGCGGCGGAACGCCCCAAAGAAGCAGGAAGGGCCGGCAGAGCACCGGCGGTTTGATTGGGCCGCTCGACCCACGAAAGTCGAAGTCTCGGCATCCCGCATGAATTTAAGCCAACGCCCGGCCAGTTCGGCTGCTGCGAGCAATCCTGGTCTATGACTTCATCGCCTCGGCGATCAGTTCGACTGAACGCAGTCGCGCCTGATGGTCGTAGAGGTCGGAGACGATCATCAACTCGTCGGCACTCGTTTCGGCAATAAACGCTTGCAGACCTGTGCGCACGGTATCTGCGGAACCGACAACCGAACGCGCCAGCATGCGCATGGCCTGTGCCTTTTCCTGAGGCGACCAGTAGGTTTCGATATCGTCGATGGGCGGCTTGCTGACCCCTTGCCGAGCCCGGAACATGTCGGCAAACGACATCTGCTGGGTGGTCGCGAGCCGCTTTGCTTCGTGGTCCGTATCGGCGGCGATGACGTTGATGCCGATCATTGCATAGGGCCGGTCAAGTTGCTTGCTAGGCTTGAAGCGGCTGCGGTAGATGTCGAGGGCAGGTCGCAGCATGTCCGGTGCAAAATGCGAAGCGAAGGAGTAAGGCAGGCCGAGTTCGGCCGCCAGCGTCGCCCCGAAATTGCTCGAACCCAGTATCCACAGCGGCACGTTGGTTCCGGCCGCCGGCACGGCAATAATGCGCTGATCTGGAGCGGCAGGCGCAAGAAACGCCTGGAGTTCCTGCACATCCTGCGGAAACTGTTCGGAGGCGCTGGCAGAGCGCCGCATCGCTCGCACTGCGATCTGATCGGTGCCCGGCGCGCGGCCCAGCCCCAGATCGATGCGTCCAGGGTAGAGTCGCTCCAGCGTGCCGAACTGTTCGGCGATGATGTAGGGCGCGTGGTTCGGCAGCATGATGCCGCCGGCGCCGACCCGGATCGTCCTGGAGCCGCTGGCGATGTGGGCGATGGCTATCGAGGTTGCGGCGCTGGCAATCCCCACCATGTTATGGTGCTCGGCGACCCAGATGCGCTTGTAGCCCCATTTCTCCGCATGAGATGCAAGGTCTCGAGCGTTGTCGAGCGCCATCCGGGCGTCGGTGTCCTGCGTGACTCGGACAAGTTCCAGTAGCGAGAGGGCCGTCATTTCGACTCCTTCCCGGCAGCGGAATGCTCGATCGCATCGACTGTCTCATGCAACTCGACGGCGTCGCTAAAGCTGGGCGCCGAGCGTGTGCCGGAACGGATATCCTGCGCGATCAAGGCATAGACGCGGGCGACATTGCGGGCGACCGAGTTATCTGGCCAGTCGCTATAGGCCGAGGCGGGCGGCGTCAACGGAGCAAGCTCGCTCGTATCACCGTTGGCGCCGCGAATGGTCAACTGAACCATCTGTCCGTGGCCATTAGCGCCTGTTACCTGGATGTCGCCTTCCGTGCCGTTGATCTCCCACAGCAGGTTGGTGCCTCGGGACATGCCTCCGCGATAATGGATTGAGAATGCGGCCCCGCTCTCAAGCGCGCCATGTACGAGGATCTGATCATGCGAGGTTGAGGGAATCATCTTGTCCGTATCGGTGACATACACGGTACTGCGGCGGTTGATCATGCGTGCGGACAAGCCGCCGAAACCACCCAGTACCTCGCGCATACCGGCAAGCGTATGTCCCAAGGGGATGCTGAGCAGGGTTGCCCCATTGCTCTTATCATAAAGATAGGCATGGGCTGCGTCGGTTTCGCCGCCCCATGAGCGACCACTGCCCACAAGCGTCGTCGAGAGCACCTCGCCAACATAACCGTCAGCGATGAGTTGGCGAAGGTACTCAATCTCTGGGGCGACGCGCATTTGTGTACCGACTGCCGCGACAACGCCCTTGGTTTCTGCAAGATCGGCCAATTCCCGCGCCTCGGCGAGGCCGTTGCCTAGCGGCCATTCACAATAAACGTGCTTACCCGCGTTCAACGCCGCTACCACCAGTTCGCGGTGATGCGGTACCTTGACGGTGACGACGACCAGGTCGATCTCGGGCGAATTGACTAGCGCTTGCGCATTCTCAAATGCATGCGGCAGGCCGAATGCTTCGGCGGCGTTCCTGGCGCTGGCAAGGCTGGTGTTCGCGACGCCAGCGACGACAAAGTCGTTCGGTAGGGCCTTCAGCGCCGGAATATGGGCCGTGGCGGCCCAGTGAATGCCCGGATTAAGGCCGATGAATCCAACACGGATTGGCTTGTCAGTCATGTGGTGCTCCAGCTTTGCTAATGGGGTAGGGCAGATTGGCCGCATCCTGGACCGTTCCGCTATTGAGATAACCGAAGGCGAGGATCTCCTCTATTTGCTCCGGGGTTGCGCCATATTTGCCGGCCTTATCGCGGACGAAAGCCGAGCCCGCTGCGCTTAGAAACAGCGCGGGGGCGGAAACCGACTGCCTGGCTGCGCCTTCGGCCTGGGCGCGTGAGAGAAACTCGGCCGTTATCGAGACGAGTGTGCTACAGGTGACGGCCAAAGGCGACGCCTGGGCTTCGAAGGCGTTTATTAACGGTTGAGGCAGACCGTTGAAGGCACTGAGATAGTCCTTGAGCGCTATCATCCAGGCGCGAAGCGCAGTCTGCGCGCACGGCTTCGCTGAGGCTTCATCGCGACGGGACAGGAGCTCCTCCTGCCGTTGATGTAGCACCTCGCACAGTAAGTGTTCGCGCGTCGGAAAATGGCGATACAGCGTGCCGGGTCCAACCTTCGCTTCCCGCGCAATTTCGTCGAGCGACGTATTCACGCCATGCGCAGCAAAGTGCCGCGCCGCAATTTTGAGAATGCTGTCGCGATTTCGCCGCGCATCTGCGCGCAGTGAGCCCTTCTCTTCGGGCCGATTCGTGATCATAGGTAGGTCCCTTTCGACACTCTAGCAGGTAAATAGAGACATGCTCCAGGCAGCACGTTTATTATATGGAGATAGTCTCCGTATAATAAACGGAGACCACCTCCGTGTCAATCTGATGCAATCAAAGGGAGTGAACGCCGACGGCACGGAACTGTATAGGCCTGACTAACGCCGATAGCTAATTCTGTGGCGCACCAAGTTTTGTAAGACGCTCCTTGCAGTCCTTTCCATCGACGTGAAACCGTAGGATTTTTTAATGGGTCTCTCCTAAACAGGCGTTGTATTCAGCCATTCAATGTATTTTTCTGAGACCTAAGCTGCTTCATTATTGTTTAGACCTGCCCCATGGTCCAAAAAAACAGTCTCAGGTAGTGGACTAAAAATGCTAAAGTTCTTTATGAAAAAAGGACTAATTTCGTTCACTATGATGTTTTTCAGGCTTTCGAGTGAGTAGGGGTTGCGAGAAGGCGTTGGGTAAGGTCAAAGAATGAGTGCGTAATCCTTCGTGAATTCCGGTAATGACTGTCAGTAAGCACGACAAAACAGGTGTGGCATAAGTGTGTCATGAGTGGCTGAAAACAATGGAAATTGATCGCAAAAATGCTGCATATCGCATCAGTGCGTTAATTTGTAGGTCATTAAACTTAAATGGATAATGGTTTACAGCGCTTTGCAATAAATACGACTCATAGTCCTTTGGTCGCTGGTTCGAGTCCAGCCGGGGGACCAAAGAAAGCCTTTAGAATCAATAAAAAAAGCCGTTTTATTAAGCGGCTTTTGTTGTCTGGAATGGCGAAAATTCAGATTATATTGGACTGCTTCCAATCGCGAGCACGATATCAACCAGGGAAAAAATGAGAAAAAACCAACGAGAAAAGTGGAAACATCGCTGAGAGACCGATCAAAACCCGCCAACTGATGGTGGGTCTTAATTTGCGATCTATCCCAACTCATGGGTCTCACGATAACTGCTCGATATCGCCCGGCTCCCGCCATTTGGAAGTTTATCCAATGACGTGCCTTCATCATTGATTTTGAAATGTTGGGAATTATTCTGCTCGCACAGGTTCAGGAATGCTGCATCGAGGGCGAAAGTGTCAGCTTCGAACGCTGATTCATAGACCGTTACAGTTCCGCCACTGTTGAGATAAAACTTGAATATATCTCCTTGCACCGACGGCATTGTATATTGAGGCCCCTTCCGATATCTCCCCACATACAGGTTAGGGGATCGGGTCAACTGTTGATTCGCCCATTGAAAGAAATTCACCGCATATCTCCTTGTTTAAGTAACCACTATACACCGTTCTCTATAGGCAAAAAAAACCAGCCGTCAAGGCTGGTAAATCACCCAAATAGCAGGTGAGGAGACAGGTCAATTATAAAGCCTGGCAGGATACGGGATATTCAAGGATTGTTAATTATCTGAGTGAGGTCAGTGGAGCGTTAGAATCAACGGGAACTGGCAAGGCAGCAATTTCGGCAGATATGGTTGTGCGTCTTTCTATTCTGCTTGGAACGAGCAGTGGGTTATGAGCAGGTATGCAGTCTGACTATAATCTATGGCAAGCAGAGCAAATCAGGCATGATTTTGTTGTGCCGTTAACTAAAGCAATAGCATAAAATCAATGCATTTTCTCCTGATGATGGTAAATAGTCGCCAGGTTATAAAAAGGCACCTGTTTTTGGGCGCGTTTCCCAACTCCCATCATAAGGCACCCAGCCCATAACCGGCTCATTGGTTTTCTTATTGATTCGGGGCGCGCCATGTTTGTCGGTCACTTGGCCGCGATACATGATTTTAAGGCCGCGTGTGCGCATATGCTTCTTGGCAAGATCGATCCAGTCCTGGCAAAACTGCGGGGCATCAAAGGTGAGCGATACCTGCCGATGGGTGCCGGTCTTGTATATGTGTTCTTCATAGCCGTCGTAGAAAGCCTGTGTGGAGGCATTCCATTCGGGAGGAGGAGATTTCTTGCTTGCCGATTGTCTGGCAATGACATCTGTCATGCCGAATACACAAAATGCACTCATCGCTTTTACATCTGGTGGGGAAGGGTAAAGATGCGAGATTTTATATGCGACCCGCAGTTAAAGCAAACGGTATGCCATCATATATCTGATACCGGCCTAAGCGCACGCAATCGTGTCTGACCGCTTCCTGTGTCATCGAGCCTGGGTTACGACGGCTGTTCCAGTGGCCACACCTCTACGACACCATGTGCGACAGCGCAGGGGGTTCTTGACACCATTTCTATGGCCTCGGCCATGTCTTTAGCCTCGATAATGGCGAACCCGGCCACCGGCATGGATGATTTCATGAACGGCTCACTCGTTGTCACGACCTGGGTCGCGTCGGCGTTGCGAACTTGCACCGGGCGGCCCGCGATACCCATCAATACGCCGGCTTCCTGCAATTTCGCGTCGTGTGCGTGGGCGGCGTTTCGGACGTCAACTGCGGTGCGATCGTAGCCTTCCCGATCCCCATATCCGATCGTTACAAATTTGGGCATAGGTCGTCTCCTGTAGTTAGCTAAGGTATGGGCTTGTCTACAAGCCGCGTACCATAAATCATACATCAACACCAACGGCACATCCGATCCAACGCGCGCAATCACTGGCGCACGCTGAATGCTCTGATGAGCAGGTGATTGTACCGGACGGTAGCTGGTGGACGAGGGCGGTGGTTGCGGATTGAACGTCAGCGAATCAGACAGTACATGTCAGGCCTGATCGACACTGGTTCCTATTTGCCTGCTACTATTAATTAATTGGCAGGAGGACCAAATGACCAAGCTCCAAGGAAGCTGCCTCTGTGGCGGTGTTCGATAGCAAATAAACGGGCCGTTAACTGGGGCACTGAATTGCCATTGTTCGATGTGTCGTAAGGCGCATGGGTCGGCTTTTCGAAGTCGGGCGAGGGTGAAGGCGAGAGATGTTGGATTTTTGCAAGGTGAGGAATTGGTGAAATTTTACGAATCTTCGCCAGGAACTCAT
>NZ_JBQEAU010000062.1:20578-25289 GCF_052108595.1 Advenella sp. | reverse complement strand
GGGCTGCGCGCCGGGCATCACGGTCCGTGTTGCGGAGCCGGGCCGCTTCAACCAACTTACGCAACGCGACCGATGCGCCCCCTGGCTGGGCGGCCAGCCATTCCCAATGTCTGGGCAGCAGCGTCACCTCCCGGGAAATCACCCCCAGCTTCGGTCGGCCGCGTCGCCGCACAGCCTGATGGCCGCTCTCCTGCGGTGCCTGCGTCAACGTTGCAAGAGGCGATGAAGAAGCGGTGGCGTCCGTCATATCGGGCTTAGGCGCCCCTGCTGCCCCGCTACCAGTGCGCAAAGTTGTGAGCTGTGGGTTAAGACCTTCCTGCTGATCGTTTGGCGCTGCGGCATCCAGCAGCCGCACATCAATATCGGTCGAACGACCGGAAGCATCGTCGAATATCAATACCGCACTGGTTGACGGTGTTTTCAGGGCGGTCCGATATGCCGTCGCCACCTGGGACAGCGTACCGGAGGCGAGCTTGCGGTATCCATAGAATACGGTATAGGTTTGTTCAGGGGTTGCAGCCATTGGTGGAACTCCTTGGTCGGCTTGATAAGTGCAACCCAAATATTACCCGGATATAAATAAAATTTAAATATTACCCGGGTAATTTATGGAAAAATGTCTTTTATGTGCCACTACCGAAGCCAAAATACAACTGGGCGCCTTCGTCGAACCAGGCAAACCGCGCGGCAAGTCGTGCATCAACGATCGCCCCTTCACCCTTGACTTCGCACCCTGCCATTCACTTTACACCTACCATTCACCTCTCGCCTCAGCCCATCGCCACCGTGCCAAAGCGCACGCGCAGCCGCGGCCATGCCAAAAACCATGACCATGGCCATGTTCTGCCGTTTTTTTGTTCAAGACATCGCTATATCGGCAACGCCGCAATGCGCTTGCGATCAGGCCAGGATCCTGCGAATCGCCTCGCCGGCCGCCGCCATACCCATTGCTGCTGTTACCGTTACCGCAGATCCATAGCCGGCGCAGGACAAGCCCTGAGGACCGCCGCTTTCTGCCGGCGCCCCCCATGCCTGGGGCAAAATGGCAGGCTGGTCGAACCAGAGCGCAAAAACGCGCATGGCAGGCGCCTTGCGCAGGGCCTTGCCGTGTCGATCCGAGCCTTTGGCAAACCCATGATGCTTACGCAACTGTTGCCGGATACGACCCAGCAACGCGTCGTTGCGCGCCGCGGACAAATCACCGGCGGTCAGCGTGAGCGCATCCAGCTTGCCGCCGGCGCCGCCACACATAATAAATGAAATTTGCTCACGTTGGCTGGCCAGCACCATGGCGATTTTGGCCGCGACCTGGTCGGTGGCGTCCACCAGAACGCTTACGGGTCGCGCCTGCAGCAGCGTATCGACATTATCGGGTCCCAGAAAATCGTCTACCAGGTTCACGCGGCAATCGGGGTTGATCCCGGCAATGCGATCAGCCATGGCCTGAATTTTAGCCTGACCAAATGTGGCCGACAGCGCATGAATCTGCCGGTTCACATTGGATTCGGCGATATGATCCAGGTCGATTAGCGTCAGTTCGCCCACGCCGGAACGGGCCAGGGCCTCTGCTGTCCACGAGCCCACGCCGCCGATTCCCGCCACCATGACATGGGCCTGCTCCAGGCGTGCTGTTGCTCCATCGCCATACAGGCGCTGTAAACCGCTGAAACGTCTTTGCTTATCGTTAATAGTTGTATCCATTCCAATCGAATCTGACCTATACTAAACTTGTTACAGAGATTTAACCGCCGGCGTCCGGCTGGTCTGGCTTCATCTGCGCTCCGGACTCCTGTAATATTTTAATGCACATTCAAAGAAGTTCATTTCCGTGGCTGAACTAATCAGGAATCCCTTACAAAAAGCACTCGACCATATCCGCCAGTTCCGTCTGTGGACCGACGAAGAAGTCGAACACTCCATGCAGCAGAACCTGGCCGGCACCGACCCGGGCAACGTATGGGTTTTTGGTTACGGATCCCTTATCTGGCGTCCTGAATTCGAATTCCAGGAATGCCGTCTTGCCACCCTTCATGGTTACCATCGTGCACTGTGCCTGTGGTCCAGCGTCAACCGCGGGACGCCGGAACGGCCTGGTCTGGTGTTCGGCCTGGACGAAGGAGGAAAATGCGAAGGCAAAGTCTTCAAACTGCGGCCCGATGCGCTGGAACAAGAATTTCGCGCCTTGTGGAAACGCGAAATGGTCTCGGGCGCCTATATCCCAACCTGGACCCACTGCGAAACAGAACACGGTACGGTACGCGCCCTGGCCTTTATCATGGACCGGGAAAATCACGCCTACGCCAAGGACCTGACCTTCGAGGAAACCCTGCAGATCATCCTGAACGCCACCGGTCAGAACGGCCCGTGCCCTGAATATGTGATCGAAACCGCGCATGCCCTGTCGGATGCCAACATCCAGGATCATGCCCTGTTCAAACTGGCAGATACGCTCAAAAAAACATACCCGGCAAAACCAGCTACCTGACCGGGAAATCTGCTGTCGGCGACCGGGAATTGCCGGGGAAATCCGCCCAAGTGCAGTACACTATTCCTTTAGGTATTTTCCCTGAAGAAGTAATTATGACGCTCGCAGATTTACGCCAGAACTACGAACAGAACGTGCTTCTGGAATCCCAGGCCGATCCCGACCCGATCAAACAATTCGAACGCTGGTTCAACGATGCCGTCGCCGGCGGCATCAAGGAACCCAACGCCATGGTGCTGTCCACCGTCGACGCGCGCCACAGACCTTCCTCCCGCACAGTTCTGCTCAAGGACCTGACGGCCGAAGGCTTCACCTTTTTCACCAACTACGAATCGGGCAAGGGCCACGATATTGCCGGCAATGCAGCGGTCAGCCTGCTATTCGTCTGGCTGGGACTGGAACGTCAGGTTCATATCAACGGCATCGCGCAGCGACTCCCCGAAGCGGAGTCGACCGACTACTTCGTCAGCCGTCCGCTGGGCTCCCGAATCGGTGCCTGGGCATCCAAGCAAAGCCAGGTGATTACCCGCGAAGAACTGGAAGAACGCGCAGAGGATTTCAGGGAAAAATTTGGCGACACAGTCCCAAAACCGCCCCACTGGGGAGGCTATGTCGTGATTCCGGAAATGATCGAGTTCTGGCAGGGCCGCCCGTCGCGGCTGCATGACCGGCTTCGTTATACGCGTGACCAGGACGCACGCTGGTCCATGGTTCGCCTGTCTCCCTGACATGATCATAAAGCTAAGAAATAAGGTATCAAGACAATGAGCGCACAGGCTCCGGATTTTGACTCTCGGGATTTCAAGTCTGCGCTGGGCCGCTTTGCGACCGGCGTCACCATCGTGACGGCCAATCATCCGCAAACCGGCCATCCCATCGGATTGACCGTCAGCTCCTTCAATTCTGTCTCGCTGAACCCCCCGCTGGTGCTCTGGAGCCTGATCAAATCCTCTTCCAACCGGGAAGCATTTGAACAGATCACGCGCTACAACATCCACATATTGAACGCCGAACAACTGACATTGGCCCGCCAGTTTTCCGCCGGCAGTCCGCAAGAACGTTTCCGCGACATAGTCTGGACGCCAGGCGCAACAGATGAACAGGTCCCAAAACTGGATGACCGCTATTGCTCGGCCTGGTTCGAATGCTACAACCGCAATCACTACCATGAAGGGGATCATATGATCCTGATCGGCGAGGTGGAGCGGTGTCACCATACCGACTCACTGCCCCTGGTCTATCATGCGGGCAGTTTTGACTTGACCCCTACCTTAACAGAAACATAATGAGTGTTGATATTGAATGCATCGTCATCGGCGCCGGTGTTGTCGGACTTGCCATAGCCCGCGAACTGGCCTGTTCGGGAACCGAAGTTTTGGTGCTGGAAGCCGAAGAAGCCATCGGCATGGGCACCAGCTCACGCAACTCCGAAGTGATTCATGCCGGTTTATATTATCCCGAAGGCAGCCTGAAGGCCCGCCTCTGTGTAGAAGGCAAAAAGCAGCTTTATGCCTATTGTGATTCACGCCATGTTCCGTACAAACGCATGGGCAAGCTGCTGGTCGCCACCGCCGACAGCCAGGTGCCGTATCTGGAAAAAATCGCCGCCCAGGGCAAGGCCAACGGCGTAGACGATCTGCAATGGCTTACTGCCGAGCAGACGCGCAAGTTGGAACCCGAACTTGACTGCGCCGCCGCTGTACTGTCTCCGTCAACCGGCATTATCGATAGCCACGCCTATATGCTGGCCCTGCAGGGCGATGCAGAAAACGCCGGCGCCCAGGTTATCCTGCGCACGCCCATGCTGCACGCGAATATCGACGCCGACGGCGCCTTCACCTGCCATTTCGGCGGGGACGAAGCCATGACTTTACGCTGTCGCACACTCATTAATGCGTCTGGCCTGCACGCCCCTACGCTGGCGCGCAACATCAGCGGGCTTGACCCGGCACATATTCCGGGCGAGTATTACTGCAAGGGCAGCTATTTCACGCTGAACCGCCGCGCACCGTTTTCTCACCTGATCTATCCGATGCCCAATAGCGCAGGCCTTGGCGTGCACCTGACCCTGGACATGGGTGGCCAGGCAAAATTCGGGCCCGATACCGAGTGGATCGAGAACGAAAACTATCTAGTCAACCCGGATCATGCCGCCGCTTTTGACCCGGCCTTGCGCAGCTGGGGGCCGGGCCTGCCCGCCTCTGCCCGGGACCCGGGGTAGGCCGG
>NZ_JBQEAU010000062.1:0-20568 GCF_052108595.1 Advenella sp. | reverse complement strand
GACTTTGTTATTTCCGGCCCTGGTGATCATGGCGTACCCGGCCTGGTCAATCTGTTCGGCATTGAATCTCCCGGCCTGACAGCGGCCCTGGCCGTTGCCACAACGACGGCCCAGGCCCTGTCCTCCCGCTGACCCCTAACCCGCTACCGACGCGCGAAAGAATATGCAAAACGATTACATCCTGACTGTTTCCTGCCCAGACCGCACCGGCATTGTGCATGCCATTTCCGGCCTGCTGCTTGAAATGGAAGGCAACATTATTGATTCACAACAGTATGGGGACGAAGAAACCCAGCGTTTTTTCCTGCGCGTACACTTCAGCGTGGACAGCGCGATCAACCATGACGACATCCGCCTCAGATTTATTCCCTTGGGCGAAAAATTCAATATGACCTGGAAGTTGCACGACGCCAGAAGAAAAGCACGCGTGCTGATCATGGTCAGCAAGCAGGGACATTGCTTGAATGACCTGCTGTTTCGCGCCAATAGCGGCTCTTTGCCGATTGAAATTGTTGCCGTCGTCTCGAATCATCGCGACTATGAACGACTGGCTACCGGCTACGGCATTCCCTTCCATTACCTGCCCGTGACGCCGGACACCAAAGCCGAACAGGAAAAACAGGTACTGGCGCTGGTAGAAAACCACAAGGCCGATCTTGTCGTACTGGCCCGTTATATGCAGATCCTGTCGGATCATTTCTGTCGCGCGCTGGAAGGCCGGGCAATCAATATCCACCACAGTTTTCTGCCCAGCTTCAAAGGCGCCCGCCCGTACCACCAGGCCCATACGCGCGGCGTAAAAATCATCGGCGCCACTGCACACTATGTAACCGCCGATCTGGACGAAGGCCCTATTATTGCCCAGGATATCGAGCAGGTAGACCACACCATGTCAGCCAATGAGCTCACTCGAGTTGGCAGCGACATTGAATCGCTGGTCTTGTCGCGTGCCGTCAAATATCACGTTGAGCATCGCATTCTGCTCAATAACCACCGCACGGTGATTTTCCGCTAGGATCGGACCAGCCGGGTACGTCGATACCCCGATGCTTGCAAGTATGCACATCGGAAAATACGATATTGACAAAAAAATAGCAGTTGAGTAAATTAAAACCTGAAACCGGCGAGCCGTATACTCGCCGGTCCCTGATCAATAAGCTGGCGTGCTGTATACCAGCAACATCAGCAATATACTGATCAGGATAAGTTGTAATACGATTCTGTTCATCGTATCCTCCTTATCAGGCAGGGCCCGGCTTCGGTCGGGCCCTTTTACCGTCTGCGCTGCCCTTCAGCACAGCAGCATTATTCTGCTTTTTTATTCGATCGCTGCCGCATGGCCTTGACCGAAAAAGTCATTGCGCCATTTCCACATTCGTAAACCCATCGACAACCGCGTGATGTACCGATTGGACGCTCGTACGCCGCCGGTATGAGCCGCAGTGTGACAAGAATCGTTGTCCGAGAACCATCATATCGACCGGTTTGACTGCCTTGCCAAACTGCTATAGCCTTGAAGCGATCATTTGACCGGTGAATCGCTCAACAAGGGCTGGAAGCCCAGCCGATAACTTAACTGACCAATAATTACGGATGGAAGATCGCCATGGGGATAGAACGTTTAGGTAATCTTAATGTGTACTTTGCCGCCGCTGGGGGACCTGCATTAGCGAGCGAGCAGGATGCGCTGGACCTCATAGGAGAAACCTACGGCCAGGAGATCGACGTCATTGTTGTGCCGGTTGGCCGGTTTACACCTCAGTTCTTCCAGCTCAGCAGCAAACAGGCGGGCCATTTCTTTCAGAAGATGCAGAACTATCAAGCGCGCTTGGTAATCATCGGTGACATTTGCGCCTACAGTGCCAGCAGCAAGGCGCTACAAGACTTCGTGGGTGAGACCAACCGCACAGGTCACCATCTGTTCGCAGCTACCCGGTCCGAGATGGAAGCCAGGCTTTGTCGAAAAGCGAGTTGATGTCCGCGTTAACTTCGGAAACTACGACATTGACAAAAGAAATACAGTTAAGTAAATTAAAACCTGAAACCGGCGAGTTAGGGCTCGCCGGTCCCTGATCAGTAAGCTGGCGTGCTGTACACCAGCAGCATCAGCAATATACTGATCAGGATAAGTTGTAATACGATTCTATTCATCGTATCCTCCTTATCAGGCAGGGCCCGGCTTCGGTCGGGCCCTTTTACCGTCTGCGCTGCCCTTCAGCACAGCAGCATTATTCTGCTTTTTTTTTCAATCGCCGCGGCAGAGGTTTGAGCCATTTTGTCGTTGCGCAATCTCCGCAGCCGTAGATGGGAGGCAGACGCCGCTAACGTATCGTCTGCGCCTTCAGCCAGGATTCGAACAGGGTCAACGCCTCGGGGTAGGCTTGTGCTTTTGGGTAGCCGAAATAATAGGCGGTGTCCACCGGCAGGGTCGCCGTTACCGGCATGACGTAGCGACCGCTTTTAATATGTTCGCGGGCAACAAAAGCCGGCACCAGCGCCACACCCAGCCCTGCATCTACGGCAGCCAGCAGCATGGTAAACAGCTCATAGCGGGGCCCACCCAGCACCAGTGGCGTAAAGGGCACGGCGTTGTGTTCATACCAACTGGGCCACGCATCGGGACGCGTCATCATGTGCAGATGCGTCAGTTGCGCCAACGCCCCTGCCCCTTTTACTTTTGCGCGGGCCAGCAATTGCGAGGAACACACCGGCACCAACTCCTGTTCACGAAACAGCATGACGCCTTGGGTATTTGGCCAGGGCTGCGCGGCGTGATAAATGGCGCCATCCACTGGCACGTCGGTAAACTGAAACGGATGGGTACGTACCGACAGGCTGATCTGGATGTCGGGCCAGTGGCGCTGAAAATCGGCCAGCCGGGGAATCAGCCAGGTGGTGGCCAAGGTGGGCAGCGTCGCAATATGCAGGCTGCGTCCCAGCCCCGAGCGGCTCATCAGCCCAAAGGTATCCTTCTGCAGTTGTTCCAGATGGTGGCGAATGCGCGCAGCATATTCCGCGCCCTGTGTCGTCAGTGATATGCGCCGGCGTACGCGGTTGAACAGCGTCACGCCCAATCGAGCCTCCAGCCCTTCGACCTGCCGAAATACCGCACTATGGGTCAGCGATAATTCTTCGGCGGCCCTTGAAAACGAACCCAGACGGGCGCAGGCCTCAAACGCCTGCAACGCGCCCAGGCTGGGAATCCCTTTACGCATAACCCTCTCCCGCATGAGACAATCTGAATACAGCGCACGACATTGTGCATTTTTATCAATTGATCGTTGATAATTTAACACATACAATGCATTCATCCAGACTGTGCTGATCAATCAGCCCGTTAAAACCGAAAGCCGTCATTCATAATTACAGACAGGAGCCATATATGTCCTCTAACCCCTCATTCCATTGGGACGATCCCCTGCTGCTCAATGCACAGTTGACCGACGAAGAACGCATGATTCGCGATGCCGCTGCGGCATACTGCCAGGACAAATTGGCGCCCCGTGTACTGGAAGCCTTTCGCCACGAGAAAACCGATCCGGCCATTTTCAGCGAAATGGGCGAGCTGGGCCTGCTGGGCCCCACCATTCCTGAACAATATGGCGGCGGTGGCCTGAACTATGTCGCCTATGGGCTCATCGCACGCGAAGTGGAGCGCATTGATTCGGGCTACCGTTCCATGATGAGCGTCCAGTCTTCACTGGTAATGGTGCCAATCAATGAATTCGGCAGCGAAGAACAAAAATCCAAATATCTGCCCAAACTGGCCTCTGGTCAGTGGATCGGGTGCTTCGGCCTGACCGAACCCAATCACGGCTCTGACCCGGATGGCATGGAAACCCGCGCAAAAAAAATCGAAAGCGGCTACAGCCTGAGCGGCAACAAGATGTGGATCACCAACTCCCCGATCGCTGACGTATTTGTCGTATGGGCGCGTTGTGTCGGCGGCGATTTTGACGGAAAAATCCGCGGCTTCATTCTGGAAAAAGGCATGAAAGGCCTGTCCGCACCAGCCATCCATGGCAAGGTCGGTCTGCGTGCCTCTATCACAGGTGAAATCGTGATGGACGACGTGCAAGTATCTGACGAGCAGATGTTGCCAGGCGTCAGCGGCCTGCGCGGTCCCTTCACCTGCCTGAACTCTGCCCGTTTCGGCATCGCCTGGGGCGCATTGGGCGCAGCCGAAGCCTGCTGGCACATGGCCCGTCAATACACGATGGACCGCAAGCAATTTGGTCGCCCGCTGGCGCAGAACCAACTGATCCAGAAGAAACTGGCCGACATGCAGACAGAAATTACACTTGGCCTGCAGGGCTGCCTGCGCCTGGGTCGCATGAAAGACGAAGGCACGGCTGCCGTAGAAATCACATCCATCATGAAACGCAATTCCTGCGGCAAATCGCTGGATATTGCCCGTATGGCGCGGGATATGCTGGGCGGCAATGGCATTTCAGATGAATTTGGCGTAGCCCGTCATCTGGTGAATCTGGAAGTGGTCAATACCTACGAAGGTACGCATGATGTACATGCCCTGATTCTGGGTCGTGCACAAACCGGCCTGCAGGCGTTCTACTAATCATCAAAAAGGATGCTGTGGTTCACCAGCATCCGCAAAAACATCCGGCCAGACAAAAGCCAGCATCGGGTACCGCATGCTGGCTTTTCAATTTCGTACTGTAAGACTCAATGTGCAATGGCAGCTTACATGATCGCCAGCCATTGGATTTTCGATGGATTACTCCTCTTCTTTTTCCATACTCTCGAAAATATCAAAAAGACTAGTGGCATCTAGTTCCAGCACGGTTTCGTTTTTCTGGTTGGTCACTTCCCAGCTCCAGAGCAGAATGCCGAGACCCTCCCTGGTGTTGGATATCCGCTTGGCCTTGACCACGCCTTTCCAAAACAGGTCATCGCCGGGCCGTACCGGCTTGAGCCATTTGACGCCGTCCAGGCCAGGCGAGGCAAACGATTCGGAGCCTTCCAGTGCCGCCTCCACGGCCATTTTCATGGCGATCCCACAGGTGTGCCAACCGCTGGCAATCAGGCCTTTCCAGGGGCCGGCCTTGGCCCGTTCAGGATTAACGTGAAACCACTGTGGGTCATAGGCTTCGGCGAAGCGAATGATTTCTTCTTCGGTCAAATGCCGGGGCCCCTGTTCAAAGACCATACCCGGCTGGAATTCCGCGAATTTCATTTAACTAACCTTATTGTGAACGGCACAAATGCAGCAAAAGCTGTATGCCCCTCTATAAATGCAGCGTCTGACTTGATAAACTGACGTTGGTGCGAATAACTGGTGCACGACCAGACAGCTGCCCGCAACCGGTTATTTTACTTAAACTTCGTACCTACAACCGCAAACCCACACTTATTCTGAAAATGGCTGACACACAACTGACTAACGTTTCATATAACGAAAAAACAGCGGCTATCGAATATCAGTTGATTCAGCCCGACAGGCTTGACCGGCCGCTTCTGGTCTTCCTGCATGAGGGCCTGGGTTCGGTCGCAATGTGGAAAGACTGGCCCACAAACCTGTGCCGGCTGCTCGATTGCCGCGGTCTGGTTTTTTCGCGCCATGGCTACGGCAAATCCACGCCCCGTCCACCTCAGGAACAGTGGTTGCCAGATTTCATGCACATCCAGGCACAGCAGTTTCTACCTGCATTTTTCACTGCGCTTGGAATAGACACGCGCGCGGACCAACCGATTCTGATCGGGCATAGCGACGGCGCCTCGATCGCATTGCTTTACGCCGCAGCTTTTCCTGACTGCATCCGTGCCGCGGCGGTGCTGGCCCCGCACTTGTTTGTCGAAGAGGCTACCGTGAGAAATATCGAACTGGCCCGCACCGCCTATCTGAAAAGCGATCTGCCCGAGAAACTGCAACGCTATCATGACGATGCCGATTCAGCCTTCTGGGGGTGGAACAACGTCTGGCTCTCGTCCGCATTCCGGCAATGGAGCATTGAAGACGACGTCGCGCTCATCCGGTGCCCGATCCTGGCTATGCAGGGGCGAGAAGATGAATATGGGTCGCTGGCCCAGATCGAGCATATCGCCCAGCTTGCCGCCGACGTCAGGCTGTATGTGATCGACGATTGCCGCCATTCCCCGCATCGCGACAAGCCGCAAGAAACCACCGATGCCATTGTCGCCTTTGTGCGCGGACTGTCTTAACGCCTGCGGGTTCCGGGCGCCTTGGCAGCGCGCGTTTTACTGTGCTGTTTTACTATGGCGCTTGAATGCCGCACCTGGGACAATCAGCACCTTCATTACAGATGTAATAACGCTATCCACGTCAGCCGATGAGCACCGCTGATGCAATCTGCGATCCCAGTTATCCGTTCAGTACCGTACCACCGTTGACATGTATCGTCTGGCCTGTCACATAACTGGAGTCCGCGCTGGCAAGATAAACGTATGCCGGCGCCAGCTCAAACGGCTGCCCCGGGCGGCCCATGGGCGTGTCCTTGCCGAACTTGGCCACCTTGTCAGCCGAAAAAGAAGCGGGTATGAGGGGCGTCCAGATGGGGCCTGGTGCAACCGAATTAACACGGATCTGCCGGTCAACTATTTTTGTCGAAAGAGAGCGCGTAAAAGACGTAATCGCACCTTTGGTCGCCGAATAGTCAATCAGGTCGGGATTGCCTTTGAAAGCGGTAATGGAAGACGTGTTGATAATGGATGCACCTTCGCGCATGACCTTGAGCGCTTCCAGCGTGATGGTGACAATACTGAAAAAATTGGTCTGAAAAGTGCGCACCAGTTGCTCATGACTGATGTCTTCCGGTTCGGCGGCAGTATGCTGCTCACCCGCATTATTGACCAGAATATCCAGTTTTCCAAAATGTTCAAATGTGTCATTGACGCATTTTTTTGCGAATGCCACATCGCCGATATCGCCCTTGATCAACAGCACTTCCGAGCCGTACGCTTGCGCGCATTGTTGGGTTTCCTTGGCGTCATGATCTTCTTCCAGATAAACGATGGCGACCCGGGCACCCTCCTTGGCAAAAGCAATGGTCGTCGCACGCCCTATTCCGCTATCGCCGCCGGTAATGAGCGCGACCTTATCCTGCAATTTACCTGCTGACTTGTAATGCGGATCGTCATAAACGGGGGCTGGATGCATTTTTGATTCGCGGCCAGGCTGCACTTGCTGTTCCTGGGCTGGCATTGTCTGTGTCATATTTCTTCCTTAAGATTGAGAGTCCTATATAACGGTACATTCAGGCTCTGCATCGGGCCTGCAAGCGCATGGATAAGCTTCGTATTCACGCCGCATCAGTCATTGTTCTTGTATGTGCACTTGCATATCAGGCGGGCTGAAACGAGCCAGGTCTTTTTTGCCTAACGCCAAAAGACATTTTCATTATCTGCCCAGCCATCGGCCTAACGCAAACATCCTGCCTCCTAGTTTGTAAATACACGTAAAGCCGCAATACAACACGTTCACCAAGCTCGTCAAATGTCCCTCTAATTGCACGGTATTGGTCTTTAGTCGCCCCAATTGCGAGCCTAACGTGACAAGCCTTTTTTTATTTCAGGCGCATAGTCTTGTTAAGCATATGTAACATCCCATGTTTTTCCCTTTATTTGGTTGCTAGTATGAATTCTGTTCCTGCTTGCTACGCTGCCTGGGCATTCTGAGCCAACGCGCCAACAAAGCTGGCGATGCAGCGCCTGCGAGTCCGATGCCATACCACGGTGATTGGGCTCGTCCGCCTGGGCCATGCGGCGACATCGGCATGATCCGCCCGCTGCCTCGCTGCGTGTTACAGTCAAACTCGAAGGCGGCGGGGCAGCGCAGGTTTAAGGTCTAGGCGTTGAAACTCATAAATGCGACGCTTATGGACAAACAATAGTTGAGCTCGGAATAGTCCGGGCACCTACCCGATGTTGGAGGCTCTATGTTTCATTTATCCTGCAAAGCGATCATATTGTTAACGGCGTTATTAATCGTTCCCAATTCTGCTTCAGCACAACCGGCTAACCCAGCTGCCAATACGAGCCCGGAGGCGAACAATCCGCCCGCGACAAAACCACTCGTGGCAAGCGATCAGTCATTTCTTAACGATGCGGCACAAGCCGGCATGGCAGAAATCGAAGGCGCCATGCTTGCCCAGCAGAAAGCAGCAACCGGCGAAGTCAAGCGCTTTGCCGCCCAGATGATCACCGAACATACCAAGATCAACGACGAACTGAAAGCGCTGGCAGCAACCAAAGATGTCAAGCTGCCCAATGAACCGTCTTTGCTGCAAAAAGGCGAACTCAAGGCGCTCAGTCTATTGGATGACAAGTTTGATGAAAGCTATGTAGGCCGGCTCGGCGTTGCCGCACATGAGCACACCATTGCGCTTTTCCAGGACACCGCCGTCAATACTCAAGACCAGGACATCAAGGCGTTTACCGAAAAAACATTACCGTCGCTGCAAGCCCATTTGAAGTTGGCCAAGGCGCTGAACCCGACCGTCAGCAAAGCCAGGCTACAACCTTGAGGGCAAGACCCGGCTATGACAGAAATGGAATGTCGTTCCCGCCACGTTGCTGAGCCTCTATGAGCCTGCTCAACAGTGTCCCACTACAAAATGTGGCCAACCATGAAGCATGCATCTGTAGCTCACAAGCCCAGGCCATCATCTCCTGAAGCACCATAGTATTCTGCGTCATTGACGCCTTCTGGGAAAAGCCAACACGACTGGGCAAGCCGGTCTCTATACGTTACATGCCAGGTTATTTGTTCAAGGTCTGGAATTTTTTAATTTCACGTTCGACTTCTGACAGTACTTGCATAAGATAGTCGCACTGCTTGCACAACTCTTGTGTTTCGCTGTTGTTGGACGAGTTCAGGATCAGGTCTATCTGTTGATAGATTATCTCCACAAAAGTGATCAAATTGACCAGGATGGGCGTTGCTTCTTTGCGCAGATAAAGCAGGGAATCGAGATTCTTGACGATCAGATCGAAGTTGACATAATCAAATTTGATTTTATTGAATTCAATTTCGCGACAAATCGACTTGCACAATCGTGCCTGGCCATCGGGGTCGACGTTGTCCTGATCGTCAAAGGAAGCCTGAAGCTTCGCATTGTATTTTTTTACATTATTGAAGCTGCAGACGGCCTCTGTATAGTGGTCCATGGTGACTTCGCATAAGCTCAGAAACAGTATTCTTTTTTTCTCTTCGGTCTGCTTTTCCTTGTTGTTTTCCCGCTTCCAGTTGCTGTTGGCAATATACAGGGACACAATGGCAGCGGTAAAGGTGCCAGCAGCAATGAGCAGACTGGTCTTATTTGATAAATCTATGTCTACGAACACAAAGAAAAACAGAACCAGCAGCATCAGAGTGCCCGAGATAATTTTTAAGGGGCGGTTCATTTATTTGACATCTCCATACCTGTGCCTTCGCGTCGGTTACGCACGGTTGCTATCGGTCGCAACTGTAGGGAAGGTCAAATTTACAAGGACGCTTTATCACGCATGAAGCAACAGCGAGTAGTGATCATCATTTCACGAAATCAGATGCCACAGATAATTTTTTGAAAACACATGTATCGAAAATAACAACTGTTATTGATGGCATCCGCAGCAGAGCGCAAACGAGTCTATCAGCATCGGCTGATCGCCGTCACCTTGACCCGATCATTGCTTAACGCCATGCTTTCGTATCGTTTATTTATATGGCGACGCCATCTTCAGCTGTGGCAAGTTACTGTTGATGCTGCCCGCACGCTCCTGACAACCTGCACCGGCGTGCCGGAAAACGACACCCTGCCGACAGATCGGGACCGACGCTGGGGAGCCATTTTTCTGAAGGTTGACGTATCAGCAAAAGCGGCAGATCGGACAAAATTTCAGCTCGCTTGTTGGCCGCCTTTTTCCCTATCGGCACAATCGCGACGGCTGGCAGCCGATGTTCCGGTAAGTTGCAAAAGCGGGGGCTTGCTTTTTGTGATTCGTATTCCATATAATCCTTTTGGGCAACTTCAATCGGTAGGAGCATGCACAACACTGCCTATCAGATCTCATGATCCGATAGCCTGAAATATTCCAGTAAAAAACATTTCCCCAATTGCTTTGATAAGGAGAAAAAAATGCATAAATTTCACCTTTTAAAAGAAGACGAGCTCTGGAAATTTACTAAGGAAGGCGAAAGCGGCGATTACTTTCATGCAATATCTCGTCGCCTGGTGCTCAATTTTGGACATTGCTATATGCTTGCACTGGAAGGGTCAATGACCATCCACAATGAAGACGGCTCGATCAAATTCATTCTGTCCTACCCCATGCCCAAGCACACCCGGTATTACTCATCGGATACCGGATCTGAAATACATGAGTCCTGGGACGATGCCCGGGAGGATTCCTAGACGGGATCGGTCCTAGCGTCAGTTACAGCCACGTTAACGGTCATGATGATGGCTGCAGACGTGCAGGTTGCTCGACAGGGTGCTGCGGCGAGCGTTCAAATGCAAGACCGCAAAGCCGCGACTGCACAATTGCAATTTTTTTTGGCTGCATCGTGCAAAACCATTGGCAAACTTTACCGGCGCTTAAGCGTCATATTATTGCAGTTTGCGGGAACATTCAGAACAAATATTTATTTTCCCGATTGCATATTGCCGTATTCAAGAAAAATTTTGATACGAATCGCAGAACATGTTTTTGTCATTTTGATATAGCCTGTTATTCCTGCTGCACAATAAAACCGGCCCATGCCTACGAACAAGGAGACGCCAGATGTGGCATTGCATCGACGACGCTGTTCCGCCCAGACCAGGCACTTATCCGATCAAGCTGTTTACCGGCGCAGAACGCGAAGCATACTGGACCGGCAAGGCCTGGATCCGCGCCAGAAAAAATCGCAGAAAATCCGCAGCTCCCATGATCAGGGGCGACCTGCATCTTCTGCGTTTCTGGCACGATGGGCCTGCAATGAACGATTGACCGGCACGGTCTCGGCTAGTAGCATGTCATTGCCTTGAGCAACTTCTCATTTATCTGCAAATTTTTTTCAGTTCCCTCAGCTTGCCGAAAATGGTCAGCCAGGACGGTCACCTCTACTTTCTCTGCAACTCCAATCAAGTTTCCCCAACAGGTTCTGTCGATCAATGTCTGGCGTAAATTGAACCCGACCCACAGCGCTGCTTATCCAGAGAAATACCTGCGCATCCCCAGATGTTGGTTTCAATCGTCATTGCATTATCTGGGTTGGGCGCGTACAGTGACGGCTGACCACGCGCGCAGGCGCGCCCCGCCCGTTGCGTCGTATCTACTTTTTATAAAAATGACGGCCGACACACACGCCGATCAGGCCGGCAATAAGCAACGCGCATCCGGGACTGCGCCGTGTGCAGTCCTCGATCGAATCAATCAGCGAATTGAACGCATACGTTGCATCGCCGGCTGCCTGACCCGCCCGGCGCTTGATTTGTTCTTTGGGATCATCAATAAACTCCTCGGTAGCGGCCTGCGCTTTGTCTGCAGCGGCGGCGGCCTTTTCCTGAATGGTTTCATCGGTAGTCATAGCATCACCTCATATAAGTGAAATAAGGCTCACACCAGAATGGTAGTCAATTGTGGCCTTAATGCTATCTGTAGCATAATTTCAATTGTGTTTGGACCGGCATTAACCAACTTTTACCCATTTTTTCTCTCGGTTTCGGACAACTTTCAATCTTTTGTCTCATCACCCCGTTATTTATTGGCGTGTGCAGTAAGCGCGCAGCTGGGGCTAAAGCCATTGCATACATTGCCCTGATGGCCGTCTCTTCTTACTACACCGCCAGTGCGGCAACGACTGCTGAAACCACCGAAGCGGCAAACACTCCCATTGTTCAGCAGGCATTCCGGGCCTGGAAACTGGGCCAGGGCAGTGTTTTTGACCTGTTGACAGAAGATGCGCAATGGACGGTGGCCGGATACAGTCCCATGTCGAATACCTATCGATCACGCGATTCGTTTATCGCACAGACAGTCCGTCCGATCACCGCAAGGCTTGCCACGCCCATTACCGCTGAGGTGAAACACATCGTGGCCCAGGCAGACCAGGTTGTCGTCATGTGGAATGGTGTGGCCACGGCAAAGAATGGTAAGCCCTATGAAAACAGCTATGCCTGGCATCTGACCATGGCCGATGGCAAAATCACACATGTCAATGCCTTCCTGGACACCTGGAACCTGGTTCAATTGATGGAATGACTGGACAGAACAGCCGGATGGCATATGCAGTGCCGCCATGAGCCTGCGTACGGCAACATATGACGGTGCCAGCGCCGCAAACGGCAGGGCCTTGCGATATCTTGTTTGCGCCCTGCGTCCATTGGACCGTCAATACCGGATTGCATATCAATAGCAAGACTCGTGGACTACCAAAGGATTCAGGCAATAAGGCCACCTTACCCGACCTGGTTGCCTCCGTTGCGCCAATTACTGGCACCACGACAAACTGTTTGTCCTGGTGCCCGCTCTCTCCTAGAATAGATACCACCGGGCGCCGGGACCAAATCAATTTTTTCAATAGGAATACTACACATGCAAGACTTACGTATTGGCATAGCCGGCTTTGGTGCAATCGGCCGCTCTATCGCAACTCACTTGGTCAAAGGCGTTGAAGGCGTGCAGCTTGTCGCCGTGGGCGTCAGGGATCCGGGCGCGCCGCCGACATTCGCCTGGAACGACATGCCTGTGCCACAATTTGTCCTGATCGATGATATGGAGGCCTGCTGCGATATTGTGATTGAATGTGCACCGGCACAACTGCTGCCACGCATTGCCATCCCTTTTCTGAAAAAAGGGAAAAAGGTCATCTGCTTAAGCAGCGGCGCATTGCTGGCTCATCCCGAGCTGGTAGAGCTGGCCAAAGCCCATAACGGGCAAATTCTCATTGCTTCGGGCGCCATTGTCGGACTGGACGCCATTCTGGGCGCTGCCGAAGGCACAATTGAATCGGTCCGGATGACCTCGCGCAAGCCGCTCAAGGGTTTTGCCGGCGCACCATTTCTGCAAGCGCAGAATATCGATGTGATGACGTTCAAGGAGCCGACTATGCTTTTTTCCGGCACGGCCCGCGAGGCTGCGGCTGGCTTTCCGGCCAATCTGAACGTGGCAGCCAGCGTTGCGCTGGCCGGCGTCGGTCCCGACAGTACTTTTTTGGAAGTGTGGGCGGATCCTTTTCTGGAGCGCAATACGCATCGCATCGAAGTCGTTTCCGATGCAGCGCTGCTATCGGTGGAAATCCAGAACATTCCTTCTGATAATCCCAAAACCGGACGTATTACCGCCCAAAGCGTCGTTGCCCTGCTGCGTAAACTGCGTGCGCCACTCAGCGTGGGAACCTGACACGAATCACCCCCCGGGACATGGCCAATCGCACAACCGCCTTTGGCACATAGCCCGGGGCCCTAAGGAGTTTGATTTGCTATTTCTTTACCAGGCCAAGCTCAGTCAATACCGAACGAATCTGCTTGTATTCGCCAGCACGATATTCCCGCGTCGCCTCTGGACCAAGATAGTGCTCTTTCCAATGATTTTTAGCCAGAAACGCTTTCCACTCGTCAGTCGCAGCAATGGTTGCCAGCATCTGTGCCCACACGTCCAATTGCTCTTTAGGCATATTTCTGGGACCCATTACACCTTGAGCTGAACTGAGCACCGCGTCAATCCCCTCTTCAATCCAGGTTGGCACATTTTCAAAAGGCTCACTCAGTCGTTCAGGCGCACCAATCGCCAACACCCGAATCGCACCACTTTTCACCAGTCCGACCAGATTGGGCGTTGTAGCGGCAACAACATCCAAGTGCCCACCCTGCAATGCGGTTATCGATTCCGACGACGATTTGTAAGGCACCATGGTCATTTTGCTGATATCGACACCCGCTTCTTTTAATGGCCCAGCAAGACCAACATGAATGTGATTACCAATAGCCGTTGCCACACCCACATTCAGCGCATCAGGCGACGCCTTAAATTTGGCGATCAGATCATGGATCGTTTTGTAAGGGGAGTCTGCTCGGACAGCAACGCCGACATATTCGTCAAACAAGATCGCAATTTCGGTATAGTCGCTCATGCGATGGTGGATGTTGCCCAAAATTTCGTGATTCATGATCGAACTGGCTGACGTCATCACATAATTACCGTCGCCCTTGTGTTTGTCTAGCGCGTTCAACGCGATCGCCGTGTTGCCCCCTGGATTATTGACCACAACAAGATTCGGATACAGTTTTTCTTTCTGCAATAAACGGGAGATCATGCGCGCTGCCGTATCCACTGCACCACCGGGCCCAGCTGGTACGATAAATTCGCCATTACCTGGTCGCCATTTATGAGCGTCCGCCTGCTGTGCCTGACTAACGCCAGCCGTCAGGAATGCACAGACCACGCTCGTGCAGATACTAACCTTGCCGAACCTTGCGGCCCACATACTCATACCCATATTGTTCTCCTCTGTAGGTGAAACGAGCGAATCCAACGCTCGCTCCTTTTATAAAAATCTCGGGTAGCGCCACTAGCAGCTTCCCGTAAACATAGCCTTTTATTTTTATGTCTCGTTTGGCAGCCAGCCACTGCCACGCCTGACTCACCCTCACACTCGGCAACGAGCGGGTCTCGCGGATATCTCGAAGAAGTATGATTCGTTATTTCTTATTTCTTTACCAGCCCAAGATCGGTCAATACAGAACGAATCTGCTTATATTCTCCAGCACGATATTCCCGCGTTGCTTCAGGACCAAGAAAGTGTTCTCTCCAATGATTTTTGGCCACAAACGCTTTCCACTCGTCAGTCGCAGCAATGGTTGTCAGCATATTCACCCATACATCAAGCTGCTCTTTAGGCATGTCTTTGGGGCCTAATACGCCCTGCGCTGAACTGGGTACAACGTTAATGCCCTCTTCAACCCAGGTGGGTACATTTTCGAACGGCTCGCTCAGCCGTTCTGGCGCACCAATCGCCAATACCCGAATTGCGCCGCTTTTAGTCAGACCAACCAGGTTAGGGGTGGTCGCCGCAACAACGTCTAGGTGTCCGCCCTGCAATGCAGTTATGGATTCAGTTGATGATTTATAAGGTACCACGGTCATCTTGCTGATATCGACGCCGGCCACTTTCAACGGGCTTGCAAGACCGACATGTATATGGTTTCCGATGGATGTCGCTACGCCAACATTCAGTTCTCCAGGCGACGCTTTGAACTTGGCGATCAAATCGTGAATATTTTTATAGGGTGAATTGGCACGAACGGCAATGGCCACATATTCGTCAAACAGGGTAACAATCTCTGTGTAATCGCTCAGCTTATGTTGAATTTTTCCTAGAATTTCCTGGTTCATAAGCGAGCTGATCGACGTCATCACGTAATTGCCATCTCCCTTGTGCTTGTCAAGCGCATTAAGTGCAATCGCCATATTGCCGCCGGGATTATTGACCACGACAAGATTAGGATAAAGCTTCTCCTTTTGCAGCATATGGGAGATCATGCGAGCGGCGGTATCAAGCGCCCCACCCGGACCTGCTGGCACAATGAACTCACCCTTACTTGGCTGCCATTTTTTTTTCATCTGCCTGTTGCGCGTGACCGGTTCCCGCTGTCATCATCGCTCCCATAAAAAACAAACCCATTGCCGCGCTGCCTAACTGTTTGGCCCGATTATTCAGACTCATATTGATCTCCTCAGATGGTAGATTGAGCGAATCCAACGCTCGCTTCTGTAATAAAAATGGTGGGCAACGCCATTACACGCTGCCCAAAAAAAACGGCCTTTTACTTTTTCGTGCCTCGTTTGGCTGCCAGCATATGCCACGCCTGATCCACCCATTCACACAGCAACGAGCGTGTTTCGCGCGGATCAATAATGTCCAGAATGCCGAAGGACTCGGCGGTACGAAACGGTGAACCCAGATGATGGTATTGCGCCTCTAATTGTTCTCTGAGCGCAACGGGGTCTTCTGCCGAATCAATCTCACGACGATGTGCCGCGTAAACGCCACCTTCAATAGGAATAGAGCCCCACCGCGCGGAAGGCCATGCGACCCGATGATTCAGTGCCGGAAAATGCTTTGGTGCATGCATGCCGCCGGCCATACCGAAGCAGCGTCGCATAATCACGGTGAACCATGGCACATCGGCATGTTCAATAGCGGTAAGCACCCGCACGGCAGACAACAGCGTGCCTTGCAACTCGGCCTCGGGGCCAGTCGCATTACCAGGCTGATCGACCAGATTAATGATTGGCAAGCCGAAGGTGTCACACAGCTTGACGTGCCGCTCTGTTTTATACGCGGCCGCTACCGTCATGGCACCGCCGGCAATTTTTGGATCGTTGCACAAAATACCAACCGGATAACCATCGATCCGCGCGAACGCGGTTATGACCGATCCACCTTGCCAGCGACCTATCTCAAAGACTGAATCACGATCGCAGATTGCAGCGAGGATTTTGCGAGGATCGAAAATTTTGCGCCGATCTTTTGGAATCGCATCGGCCAGCCACTCCTCTACCCGATCCGGTGAGTCGTCCGGAACCGTACGCTCGGCCAGCTGATCGCTGTTTGGTGGCAAGTAGCTTAAGAAGCGTTTAACCTGGGCGAAAGCATCCGCCTCATCCACGGCTTCGTTATGCACGAGCGCACTGCGACGATGCACTTTATAGCCGCCCAATTCGTTCTTGTCGATATCAATGCCGTAAGCCTGTTTGACCACCGGTGGCCCGGCAGCAAACACCTGAGCCTGATCGCGTACCATCACAGAGAAATGCGACAACACCACTTTCATGGCACCAAGCCCGGCACACGAGCCCAGCGCAATACCGACAACAGGTACCTTATCCATCAGTTTAATGGCTGGCCAGGTCGGATAACCAGGGATCTTCGTTCCGCCCATCTGCGCAAGCAGCTTGACACTGCCTCCGGCGCTATCGACCATTCTGATCAACGGCGCGCCGATCGTAATGGCCAACCGTTCTGCGTAAATCCATTTATCGGAAATCGTTGATTCAGACGACCCGGCGCGCAAGGTATAGTCATCACCTGAGACCACCACGGTTTTGCTCGATACTTTGCCGGTACCGATAATGGCATTGACCGGCGTCATGTCAATAAACTGACCTTTTTCGTCGTAACGCCCCTTGCCGGACAGCCTGCCCATTTCACGAAAGCTACCGCTATCGAGCAGCGCGTCAATCCGTTCGCGCGCATTCAACCGCCCACGATCCTTATGCTTTTGCAGGGCAGCTTCGCCCCCCATGGCCTGCGCCATTTTTCGACGCTTGTACAGCTCTTCGTATTCCGCTTTCCACTGCTGGCCGTGATATTCGAATGTTTGCATAATCTCTTCTATATAGGTTTGTAATGACAGCCGGCAAGGCGCGAGACGCTTTGTCCGGGTCTGTAAAGGTGAGTCAATTGCCAGCCGAAATCACCCCCTCGCGCAGCAGATCTTCTATGGTCTTGTCGTCGATGCCAAGCTCGCCGCGCAACACACTGACCGTATCAGCACCCAGATCGGGGCCGGTAAAGCGGATGCTGCCCGGCGTGGCCGACAGGCGCGGCACGATTCCCACCTGGGCCACAGACTCCAGTTGCGGGTGAGGCACATTGGCGATCATGCCGCGCGCCTGATAATGCGGATCGTCGAAGATGTCCGCTATCGTATAGACCCTGGATACAGGCACTTGCACGGCAATGATCATCTGTTCCAGTTCGACGGCATCGTACTGGCGCGTCCACGCACTGATAATGGCGTCCAGGTCCGTCATATTGGGTTTTTGGCCCCGCGCACGAATCGAGCAAAAACGCGTATCCTGCAGCAAGTCAAGACGATCCATCAGTTTGAGCAAACGTTCGAACGTGGCATTGCTGTTGGCAGCGATCAGCAGGTAATTATTATCGCGAGTCGGATAAAGGCTGTTGGGCGCCATGGAAGGCAGGTTCGGGCCGACCCGCATCGGAATTTTATTAAGCTTCTGGTATGCAGGAACCAGCGGCTCCAGCTGCGTGAAGGCGGTCTCGTACAGCGCGACATCCACGACCTGGCCCAGCCCGGTCCGGTCGCGACTGCGCAGTGCACCCATTGCGCCAAAGGCGGCATACACCGACGTCAGATAATCGGTTGTGGCCAATGCGACGCGTGCCGGCGGCCGATCCGGGTCTCCGGTCATATGCCTGACGCCGCCCACCGCCTCACAGATTGCGCCATAACCCGGCCTTTGGGCGTAAGGCCCGTCTTGGCCATATCCGCTGATGCGCACAAAGATGATGCCGGGATGCTGCGCCGATACCTGCTCATAGCCCAGCCCCAGTCTTTCCAGAACGCCGGGCCGGTTGTTTTCCAGCACAATATCTGCCCCGGCGATCAGCGCCAGCGCCAGCCTGCAGCCTTGCTCGGACTTCAGATCGATCACGACCGAGCGCTTGTTACGCAGGATGGACGCGGCGTACAGGGAGATATCACCCACATGGCTGCCCATCTGGCGAACCGGATCCCCCTGGGGAGGCTCTATTTTGATGACATCGGCGCCAAAATCAGCCAGCAGGCGCCCGCAAGCGGGTCCAGCAATGGTGCTGCAGATCTCGATCACCTTGACGCCCGCCAGCGGCTGCGCCTCTGATGCGGTTGTGGGTTGCTGATTGGTCGAGGGTGGATTCACCGTATTCTCCTGTTGCAAATAAGGGGGCCGATTGGCTGCTGACTCAGGCTGCGCCGATTCGCGCAACGATCATGCCCTCTTCGACGGCACTGCCTTCCTGCACCAGAACCGTGGCCTGGCCATCGGCAGGCGCCTCTACCGGGATTTCCATTTTCATGGATTCCACAATCACCAAAGTCTGGCCCTCTTGAACCGTATCGCCATCATTAACGACGACTTTCCATACCGTGCCGGTCACTTCTGACAGAACGTCCATATTTTTTGCCTTATAAATAAATTAACAAACGGATTGTTAACAATAATATAATATACAAATT
Organism: Advenella sp.; assembly: GCF_052108595.1. Lineage (NCBI taxonomy): Bacteria > Pseudomonadati > Pseudomonadota > Betaproteobacteria > Burkholderiales > Alcaligenaceae > Advenella > Advenella sp. The sequence continues at coordinate 1,600 of NZ_JBQEAU010000062.1, read as the reverse complement.
GAAATTACACAATCAATCATTGCTCGATGGCCGGCAAACCGGCGTTGAAGAGTACAACAGGAGATCTGACAGTGTTCAAGAAAATATTGGTGGCAAACCGGGGCGCTGTCGCTGCACGGGTTATTCGCGCCGCAACGCAAATGGGTATAGATTGCACGGTGATCTATTCAGAGGCAGATGCCGACCTGCCCTACGTGCGCCAGGCCGAGGAAAAAATCTGTATTGGCGCCCCCGCTGCGGCCGACAGTTATCTGAATATGGACAAAATACTGGCCGTCGCGCAATCGGCTGGCGTCGACGCGATCCATCCAGGGTATGGGTTTCTATCGGAAAACGCCGAGTTCGCCGCACGCGTGCAGCGCGCCGGACTGGTGTTCATTGGTCCATCGCCGCATTGGATCGAATCCATGGGGCACAAAACCCGGGCACGGGAACTGATGGCGCGGCACGACATGCCGATGTGCCGCAGCAGCGGCATCCTCCAGGGCACGGCAGAACAGCAATGCCACCAGGCCGCAAGCGCGGGTTTTCCGTTGTTGATCAAGCCTGCGGCAGGCGGTGGCGGCATTGGCATGATTGCGGTGCATGAAGCTTCAGCATTGCCCGCTGCGCTCGAACAGGCCACGAGCCTGGCGCAAAGAAGTTTCGGCAACAGCCAGTTGTATGCCGAGCGCCTCTTTGCGCAGCCGCGGCATATTGAATTTCAGATCATGGCAGACAACTTTGGCAACGCCATGCATCTTTTCGAGCGCGACTGTTCAATCCAGCGACGCCATCAAAAAGTAATCGAAGAAGCGGGCGCCCCGGCCATTGACAGGGCCACGCTCGTATCGATGGCAGACTCTGCTGTTCGCATCATGGAAAACGTGAAATATAACAATATTGGAACGGTGGAAACCTTATACGATCAGCAAACTGGTTTCAGTTTTCTGGAAATGAACACCCGGCTACAGGTCGAGCATGGCGTCACCGAAGCAGTCACGGGCATTGACATTGTGCAAAGCCAGATTGCGCTGGCCGCCGGCAAACATCTGCACGAAGTGATTCCCAATCGGCCGCAGGCCCCTGACGGCCATGCGATCCAGGTTCGCATTTATGCCGAAGACCCATGGCGTTTCACCCCGTCTCCCGGATTATTAAGCGTTTTCCGATTGGGCCAGGGCGCAGGCATTCGCATTGAAACAGGCTACGCAGAAGGCACCAGGGTATCGCCGTTTTATGATCCGATGATTGCCAAGGTGATCGCGCATGGCGTCACCCGGCACCAGGCCATTGAGCGCTTAAGAAGCGCATTATCAGACAGCGTTATCAAAGGCATCAAGACCAATATACCGTTCCTACTGGCCGCATTGGAATATCCGGACTTTTGCCAAGGACAGGTTCATACGCAACTGGCACAGGATATTGTCAGACAGGCAGCACCCGATAGAAAACGCCCGCTTGCCGCGTGATACATCGCGCGGCAGCCCCATTGCGGATCGGCCTGGTCTCTAGTGCTTCTCGGCTTGCAGAGCCGCGAGCGTAGCATCCCAGGACTCCTGGATCCGCTGCTGGCAAATCTGGGCCGCCAGTTCAGCGTCACCAGCTTTGCAGGCCTGCA
>NZ_JBQEAU010000061.1:0-25859 GCF_052108595.1 Advenella sp. | reverse complement strand
CAAGCAACGTGCACACCCGATGCTTCTGATAGTCGTGCAGAACGACCCAGTCAAAATCAGGGCTGCACAGCATCGGTTCATAGTACAGGATCACTGCAATTGTCACGACACCCAGCACAAACACCGGCACAATCAGCTTGAACGACAAGCCGGCAAAATAGATGATGAAAAAACCAGTACTGAGCACCAGCAGCGCGGTCCCCAGATCGGGCTGCCGAATGATAAGCATGAACGGCACCAGCAGCAGCACGCCGGCAATCAGAAAATCCACCACCCGCAACTCGGAGCGGTGTTTATCGAAATACCATGCAAGCATCAACGGCACGATGATTTTCATCATTTCGGATGGCTGAATGACCGTAACACCGATATCGAGCCATCGCGTCGCACCCTTGCTGGTAATGCCTACCAGCAGTACAGCTATCAGTATCAGCACGCCAATAATATACAGCGGGATGGCAAACTTCATGATGCGTGACGGTGGGATCATCGCCACGAACCACATGACAAAAAAAGCCAGCAGAAAATTGCGTGCCTGGCTGGCAAAACGCCAGTCGGTTCCGCCAACGGCAGAGTGCATGACAGTCATGCCCAGCATGCAGAAAATAACCAGAATCAGTAGCAGCGGCCAATCAAAGGCGCGAAAGGCCCGCAGGATCCAGTCCATCAATTTATTCATTATTCTGCCTTTGTTCGGCGCCATTGCGGCCACTGCCATTGCCGACCGGCGCAAGAATATCGGGCAAATGTTCCGGCGCCTTGTCTTCGGGATTGGCCGGCACCTCTTGCGGCACCAGCACATCAGGCGACGTATCTTCGGCAGGCTCCTCGCTGTCCAGCTCCAGCACGGGCGCCGAATCGACCTGGGCCGAACGCGTTGGCGAGAGCCAGTAATCAAAGACCTTGCGGGCGATGGGCGCCGCAACACTGGCGCCCCAGCCGCCGTTCTCAACAATCAGCGCCACGGCGATTTTCGGCTCCTTGGCTGGCGCAAAACCCATATATAGCGCGTGATCCCATAGAGTGCGCTTCAGAGTGCGCGAATTGTATTTTGATCCCTTCAGACTGAATACCTGAGCCGTACCGGTTTTGCCGGCAGACTCATAAGCGGCGCCGGCAAAACTGCGCTTGGCCGTCCCACGGCGGGTTACCTCGACCAGCGCGTCCTTGACCAGCTGAATCGACGATTGGCTCACCGGAATCTGATAGTCGGGCTGCCTGACCGTTGGCGTGCGTGTCTTGTTGACAGTGTTTTCCATTTCACTGACCAGATGCGGACGAATATACTTGCCGTCCGCCGCCAGCGTAGATGTTGCCTGCGCCAGTTGCATAATGGTAAATGAATTGTACCCCTGGCCCACTACGACCGAAATCGTCTCGCCGGGAATCCAGCGCTGTTGGCGCGGGTCCTTGAAGGCTTTTTTCTTCCACTCGCGCGAGGGCAAAATACCGATCTTCTCGTAATTCAGATCAATTCCGGTCTTGCGTCCGAATCCGAACATCAGAGAAAAGTCATGCAGCGCATCCACGCCAATCAACGGGCCCAGGCTGAAGAAGTACGTATCGGAGGACACGACCAGCGCCCTGTGCATATTGGTCGGCCCGTAGGCAGCACCACCCGCATTGCGAAAACGCTGGTTGCCATATTCGAAATAGCCGGGATCAGGAATGCGGGCATTGGGATCACGCACACCCAGCTTGAGCGCAGCCAATGCCACAAACGGCTTGTAAGTGGATCCGATAGGAAATGTGCCCGACACCGGACGATCAATCAGCGGATGCTGGGGCGAGTCAGCCAGCCGGCGCCAGTTTTCCACGTCAATGCCATCAATAAACAGATTCGGATCATACGATGGCGCCGACACATAGGCCAGAACCTGCCCGTTGCGCGGATCAATGGCAACCAGCGCACCGCGCTCGGGTACGCCTTCCTTGACAAAGCCTTTGTTATACAGGTCTTCGACCATTTTCTGCAGGCCAAGGTCAATCGACAAATGCAGCGTGTCTCCCGGTATCGGATCAATACGCTTTAAGACCTGCACCGGCTTGCCCGATGCCGCTACCTCCACCTCTTCCCAACCCGTCTTGCCATGAAGCACCGCTTCATAACTGGCTTCGATCCCCTTTTTGCCGATCACATCGGTGCCACGATAATTGCCCTCGACGCCATCGCGCTCCAGACGCTCCTGGTCTTTTTCGGAAATACGGCCCACATAGCCCACCACGTGCGCAGCCGACTCGCCCTGCGGATACTCGCGCACCCAGCGGGCACGCAGATTGACATCAGGAAAACGAAAGGAGTGAGCGGCAAAGATGGCCGCTTCATCATCGGTCAGATTACCGCGCAGCATGACCGAGGCGTAGCGCGTCGTCTGGCCCATACGCCGCTTGAAGCGGCGGACATCCAGGGGCGTCAGCGCAATGACCTTGCTGATCTGGCTGATCAGTTCATCCAGTTTTTTTACCTGGGCCGGTACGATTTCCAGCGTATAGTCCCGATAGCTGCGCGCCAGCACTGTCCCATTGCGGTCAACGATATCGCCACGCCGTGGGGCGATGGGCACCAGTGCAATACGGTTACGGTCTGCGCGTTCGGCCAGCCCCTGGTAGCGTTCAACCTGAAGCACCCACAACCTGTCAATCAGCAGCCCGAAGCAACCGAGCACAAACACCAGCGCGATCAGCACGCGCAACCGGATTTTCTTTCGCTGTATGGTGGAACGCTTGCGGAATTCGAACATAGCCCGTTTCCCGTCAGTTCAGCGTTTCGTTATCGTCTACCGGTCGCAGCGGTAGCTTGAGAATCAGATCGGCCACAACCCACATCACACCTGTAATCAATCCCGACAGCAGCCATGTCCAGCCGCTCCAGGCGCCTTGCAGCCACGCGTTCAGCAGATGGCCGGGAAATGGCGCCAGAAAAAACACGGGAAGCATTTGCAGCATCTGGCTGATGAAACCGAATTGCACCATCCTGCGCCGAAACACCATGGCGCCGAAGATCACCAGCACATAGCTGAGGGCGTGCTCACCCATGACATTGGCATCATGCATGTCCATCAGCAAGCCGAAGATCAGGGCACTTGCCAAGCCAACCCCGCGCACCTGTTGCACGCACCAGAAGGCCAGCACCAGAATCAGAATATCGGGCGCCCCCTCCCACTCACGCCAGGGAAGCAGCGAGGCCAGCCAGGTCAGCACGATGGTGATCCAGGCGTAAATGGGACTCGAACCGTAGAAATAATTGGTCCGTTGCAGTGGTTCAAGCGAGGTCAGACTACGTTTGACCATCTCAGTTCACCCTACTTGGCACGGTACTGTTCGAGATATCGGTCAACGACGCCGGAATATCAGGCAGATTATCTGTGGACACCAGCAGCACGAGGAAGTGGCGATAGCGCTCGGGATGCGCCGATGGCACGGCACGCGCACGCATAAAGCCTTCAGCTGAATTGTTGTCGACTGCCGCAATTTTTCCGACCGACAGGCCTTGCGGGTAGATGCCGCCGATACCGCTGGTCACCAGATCATCTCCAGGACGAATATCGGCGCCCAAACCCAGATAGCGTACGTCCAGCCGGCCCGTCTGTCCCGAGCCAAATGCAATGACCCGCAAGCCGTTGCGCAGCACCATGACCGGAACTGAAATTTTATTGTCGGTAACCAGGGTCGCCTCTGAGGTCAAGGGCGTCACGCGCCGGATCTGGCCGACCACTCCGCCCTCGTCAATGACAGGCATGCCCGGGCGAATGCCGTCGTTGCTGCCCTTGGTAAGCACCAGGGTCTGGTTCAGCGGATTGACCGAGGTGTACAGGATTTCTACAGCCACCGAGGGTGTCTGCACCGTTGTCTTGACGGCGAGCAGGCGTCGCAATTGGGCGTTTTCTGCCGCCATCTGTGCGGCGTACGTCGACAGCTGGGCCAGCTCGATGCGTTGCCGCTGAACCGCAGCGCTTTCCTGTTTGGCAATGGTAACTGCATTTGACCAGTCGTACACCTGCGTGACCGCATCGCGCGGCCACATGGCGGTTTTCTGGAACGGATAAAGCATCACGGACACCACTTTGCGCACCGGCTCGAAATAGCGGGTTTGCGAATCGGCGATCATCAGGCCCACACAAAAAATAGCCAGAAAAAAAAGTCTGACCTCTGCAGCTGGCCCGTGAGTGAAAAAACGTAATGAACTGTTTTGCTGCATAGGGCAACCGTAAACGGGAACGGAAGGATCAGGAAGACAACAGCAGAAAAGGATGCAACGGGTGCGCTACATCCCTCAGATGACGTTAGTCGTCAATAAAAATCTGGCCGAGCTTGTCAATATGTTCCAGCGCTTCGCCACACCCGCGCACCACGCAGGTCAGGGGCTCATCGGCAACCACAACCGGAATGCCGGTTTCTTCCTGAAGCAGACGATCCAGATCCTTGAGCAGCGCGCCGCCACCGGTCAGGGCAATACCCTTGTCGGTAATGTCGGCGCCCAGTTCGGGCGGCGTCTGTTCCAGCGCGATTTTCACAGCGGAGACGATATGATTGAGCGGCTCGGTGAGCGCTTCGAGAATTTCATTGGAAGACACGGTAAAGCTGCGCGGCACGCCTTCCGACAAATTGCGACCCTTGACTTCCATTTCCCGCACTTCGGTGCCGGGAAACGCAGAGCCGATGGTTTTCTTGATCGCTTCGGCCGTAGGCTCGCCAATCAGCATGCCATAGTTACGGCGGATGTAATTCATGATGGCTTCATCGAACTTGTCGCCGCCAACGCGCACCGACCCCTTGTACACCATGCCGCCAAGGGAAATGACGGCCACTTCGGTCGTGCCGCCCCCGATATCGACAACCATCGAACCGCTGGCATCGGATACATTCAGGCCGGCGCCAATGGCTGCCGCCATGGGCTCTTCGACCAGGAAGACCTGACGGGCGCCTGCGCCCTGGGCCGATTCGCGAATCACCCGGCGTTCCACCTGGGTTGAACCGCAAGGCACACACACGATGATGCGCGGGCTCATGGTAAACAGGCTGCGCGGATGCACGATGCGGATGAACTGACGCAACATTTGTTCGGTCACTGAATAGTCGGCGATCACACCGTCTTTCATGGGCCGGATGGCCTCGATGTTGCCGGGCACCCGGCCCAGCATCTGTTTGGCGGCATGGCCGACGGCCTGAATGATCTGGCGACCGTTGGAACCGCCTTCGGTGCGAATGGCGACAACCGATGGCTCATCAAGCACAATGCCTTTGCCGCGCACATAGATCAGGGTGTTGGCCGTACCCAGGTCAATGGCCATATCGGTGGATAAAAAGCTTCTTAGAAATCCGAACATAATCGCTCAGTTTAAAATAGGGTCAGAGGAAGGTTTTGCGGAGCGCAAAAGGGCTCAACACACGGGTTTGAACGAGTGAACACGTAATCATAACGTATAATTACTTTTCGATCGCGTGATTTATTGTTTTTGCAGACTGTTTTTCCCAAACCGCTGACTATTTTCAGACAACCTTCACGCGATGTATCCGGCGACTCAATTAATTTCTGAAAAACAAGCGTTTATGGCCCTTACCGAAAACGATGTGAACCGCATTGCCCGCCTCTCCCGGCTCGAACTGGATCCGGCAGAACAGGCGCAGGCGCTCACCGATCTGAACAGCATTCTTGGTCTTATTGAAAAGCTTCAGGCTGTGGACACCCAGGGGGTCGAACCGCTGGCCCATCCGCTGTCGGCTATCCAGGACATTGCCCTGCGTCTGCGCGAAGACGCCGTCACCGAAATCCCCTCCGAGACCACCCGCTCCCGGCTCATGGCCAACGCCCCGGCCCAGGAAGAAGGTCTGTTTCTAGTTCCCAAAGTAATCGAGTAACCATGACCGATATTTCCAGTTTCAGTCTGTCCGGACTGCGCCAGGCGCTGGACGGCAAACAGGTCAGTGCCGTCGAGCTGGCAGAGGCCGCACTCAATCGTGCCGGCCAGCACGCCAGCCTGAATGCATTTTTGCACATTGATCCCGAACTGACGTTCGCCCAGGCGCGTGCCGCCGACGAGCGCATCGCACGCGGCGATGTGCACGCCCTCACCGGCATTCCGATCGCCCATAAAGATGTATTCGTAACGCGCCAGTGGCGCACCACGGCCGGCAGCCTTATGCTCAAGGATTATGTCAGCCCGTTCGACGCCACTGTGGTCACGCATCTGGCCAACGCCGGCGCGGTCAATGTCGGCAAGCTCAACTGCGATGAATTCGCCATGGGTTCCGGCAATGAAAACTCGGCGTTCGGCGTCTGCCGTAATCCCTGGGATCCGCAGGCAGTGCCCGGAGGCTCGTCGGGTGGTTCGGCAGTCGCCGTGGCGGCTGGCATCGTGCCAATCTCTACCGGCACCGACACCGGTGGCTCAGTGCGTCAGCCTGCAGCCCTATGCGGTGTCAGTGGCATCAAGCCCACCTATGGCACGGTCTCCCGGTTCGGCATGGTTGCCTTTGGCTCCAGCCTGGATCAGGCCGGCCCGCTGGCCCGTCACGCCAAAGACCTGGTCACGGCACTGGATACCATCAGCGGTTTCGACCCCATGGATTCGACCAGCTTGCAGGACTGCCTGGGTACGCCCAATGTCGCAGGACGTGTGCAGCAGGCCTTTGACAAGGCAAGCGCCGGCTACCGCGACGGCGGCGCCCGGCCACTGCAGGGCTTGCGCATCGGGGTGCCGCGCGAGTATTTCGGCGCCGGCCTCAACAGCGAAGTCGCCGCTGCCGTTGAGGCCGCACTGGTCGAACTTGAAAAACTCGGTGCGGTCAGGGTGGACATTTCCCTGCCCAACACTGAATTGGCCATTCCTGCCTATTACGTCATTGCCCCTGCCGAAGCATCCAGCAACCTGTCCCGCTACGATGGCGTGCGCTACGGGCATCGCGCCACGGCCTATCGCAATATTGATGAAATGATCAGCCGCTCGCGCGCCGAAGGCTTTGGCGCCGAAGTCCAGCGACGCATCCTTATCGGCTCATACGTGCTGTCTCAAGGCTACTACGATGCCTACTACCTGCAGGCGCAGCGTATCCGCCGATTGATCGTGGACGATTTTCACCAGGCGCTCAGCACCCAGTGCGACATCATTGTGGGGCCAGTCACCCCCGATGTTGCCAAGAATATTGGCGACAACAACGAGGACCCGACCGCCGACTGGCTGGCCGATATTTATACCCTGGGCGTCAGTCTGGCTGGCCTGCCAGCCATGTCGGTCCCTTGTGGTTTCGGTCGAAACGGCACGCGCCCGGTCGGCCTGCATATCATTGGCAATTATTTTGACGAAGGTCGCCTGCTGGCCGTAGCCGACTGCTTCCAGCAGCACACAGACTGGCACACACGCACACCGGATATTCAATCATGAAGTGGGAAATCGTTATCGGACTGGAAACCCATACCCAGTTATCTACCCAATCCAAAATTTTCTCGGGCAGCAGCACCGCCTTTGGCGCTGCGCCCAACACCCAGGCCAACTGTGTCGATCTGGCCCTGCCCGGCAGCCTGCCGGTCATGAACCGGGGCGCGGTCGATCGCGCCATCCGCTTCGGCCTGGCGGTCGGCGGCACCGTATCGCCCCGCTCGATCTTTGCACGCAAAAACTATTTTTATCCCGATCTGCCGAAAAACTACCAAATTACCCAATTTGAAATTCCGGTCGTCGTGGGCGGCAAAATCCGCTTTTTTGTTGGCGATGAAGAAAAAACCGTTAACCTGACGCGGGCGCATCTGGAAGAAGATGCCGGCAAGTCGCTGCACGATACGTTCAAGGGCCCGCAGGGCGAGCCGGCTACCGGCATCGACCTGAACCGCACCGGCACGCCGCTACTGGAGATCGTAACCGAGCCGGAAATGCGTTCCGCTGCCGAAGCGGTCGAATATGCAAAAACCCTGCACGGCCTGGTGGTCTGGCTGGGCATATGCGACGGCAATATGCAGGAAGGCTCGTTCCGTTGCGACGCCAACGTCTCGGTGCGGCCGGTCGGCCAGAAGGAATTCGGCACACGTACCGAGATCAAAAACGTCAACTCGTTCCGCTTCCTGGAGCGCGCCATTCTGTTCGAGGCCCGCCGGCAGATCGACGTTCTGGAAGATGGCGGCACCATTATCCAGGAAACCCGACTGTACGATGACGTGAACGATGAGACACGCAGCATGCGGACCAAGGAAGACGCGCACGACTACCGTTATTTTCCTGACCCGGACCTGCCACCACTCATTATCAGCAACGAATGGATCGAACAGGTCCGTGCCAACATGCCCGAGTTGCCCGTGCTGCGACGTGAGCGCTACGAAACCGAACTGGGCCTGCCCGCTTACGACGCAGCCCAGCTTACCGTCACGCGCGGCGTCTCCGACTTTTTCGAAGCGACCATGGCGCGCCTGCCTGCCGAACAGGCTAAGCTGGCATCGAACTGGATCATGGGAGAGCTGGCCGCATCCCTGAACCGGGAAGAGCGCGAGATTGTCGACAGTCCGGTCACGCCCGAAGACCTGGCCAGACTGGTTCAGCGTATTGCCGACGGCACGCTGTCAAACAAGGCCGGTCGTGAGGTGTTTGCCGCCATGTGGGCTGGCGAACATGACCGCAATGTCGATGCTATTGTCGAGGCGCGCGGGCTCAAACAAGTGAGTGACACCGGGGCCATTGGCACACTGATCGATGACGTGCTTGCTGCCCACCCCGCCATCGTTGAAGAATACCGCGCCGGCAAACAAAAAGCCTTCAATTCATTGGTCGGTCAGGTCATGAAGGCCGGCAAGGGCAAGGTCAATCCGGCCCAGGTCAACCAAATGCTCAAGGAAAAACTGGGCTGACCGTTCAGGATATGCTGCAGTGGTCCACCAACCGACCACTGCAGCAGGTATCTGCGGCAAGCGCCGCAGAAAGCCTCTCGGCTTATTGCTGTATTCAGCCGGCAATCCCGTATTTGTTCCGGTAGGCCGACACCGCTGCCTGATACTGGGCAAACGTTGCATCCTCATCAAGCAATTGCATGATATCGTCCAGCGATGCGATGCTAATGACAGGCATCCCGTACTTCTGTTGCACATCCTGCACGGCAGAATGGGCCGACAGCGCATCATCGGCGCCGGCGCGCTCCATCCGGTCAAGCGCAATAAGCACGGCTGCTGGCGTGGCGCCGGCAGCACGAATGATCTCCACGGATTCGCGTACCGACGTACCGGCGGTAATCACATCGTCAATAATCACGACACGTCCCTGTAGCGGCGCGCCCACCAGTGTACCGCCCTCGCCATGGGCCTTGGCTTCCTTACGGTTGAAGGCAAACGGCACATCGGCCGCTTGCGGCCCCTGACCAGCCAGTGCAATGGCCGTGGCCGCCGCCAGCGGGATACCCTTGTAGGCAGGGCCAAACAACATATCGAAGCCCTGTCCCGAATCGAGCAATGCCTGCGCATAGAATCGACCAAGCTCGCCGACCGATCTGCCGGTATTGAACAGGCCGGCGTTGAAAAAATAGGGACTAAGGCGCCCGGACTTTACTTTGAACTGCCCAAAGCGCAAGACCCCTTCCTGCGAGGCGAATCGGACAAAATCAAGACGGTTCTGAGAAGACATGGTGTTCCTGCTGAAATATCGATATGTTGTAGACCCCGCAATGATAAAGCAAGCGCGCCCTACGGCGCCATGGCAGCAGAGAAAAAATCAATAAAGCTGCGCACTTTTCCGGTCTGATACTGGCGACTGATGTAGCTGGCGAAAATATCCAGCGGCGGGCTGTCATGATCGGGCAGCAGGCGCAACAGGCGTTCCTGGCGCAAATCATCCTCCACCAGCCAGGCCGGCAGCATGGCAATGCCCATGCCGGCCAACACCAGTTCGCGACTTAATGTCGTGTCGTTCAACTTCATCAGGCTATGCAGGCTGAACTTCATCATGCCTGCAGGCCCCTGCAGCAGATAATCATTGCGATCGCGATAATTGGGCATGACCGCGCCGTACCGCTCAAGATCCTGAACGGACTGTGGTTGGCCCATGCGACTGATGTAGTCCGGGCTGGATACCAGCATCAGCCGGACAGTCCCGATCTTGCGCACGATCAATTGCGGTTCCGGCTCATGCGTGACCCGTATTGCCAGATCCATCCCGGCCTGGGCAAGTTCGATCTTGCTATTGGTCAGGTAAAGATCCAGCACCACCCTGGGATATCGCTTCTGGTATTGCACCAGCAATTGGGCGATACGGTTGCTGGCGAACCATACCGGCGCGGTGACCCGCAGCACACCACTGGGCTCCCCCTGACGATCGCCCAGCGCCGCCTCGGCCTGATCCAGCACATCCAGGGCATCAACACATTTGTCATAGTACAGCTGACCGGCCTCGGTCAGGCTCAACCTGCGGCTGGTGCGATGCAACAGGCGTGCGCCCACCTGCTGCTCCAGATGCACAATATGTTTACTTGCCATGGGATTGGATATCCCCAAATGCCGGGCCGCGCCCACAAAACTGCCGGCACGCACCACTTCACAGAACACCTTGATACTCAGTAGCGTATCCATACGAAAACTCCCTCATACCCAGTGCAATTGCATATCCGACCGTGGCCGATTGCACATTACCGTCGCAAATATGCTGCATTTATCATTTCCTTATAGGAAATAGTTTATTAATAATATCAGTATATATTTCCTGATGACATACGATTACACTGTTTCATACATTATCCGATGCGGTACCAGCCCGGCGAGTTCATTGTTCAATTGTGATTTTTTGCAATTACCGATAAAGTCATATCAGGCATCCGCCGTATCGATTATTTACCTGACCTAAGGATTAATCATGAAAACAGACCATCTGGTTCCCTACGCCCTTGCCCTGCTCCGTATCGTGTCCGGCTACACCCTGGTGTTGCATGGCACCGCCAAATACTTCCATGTCCCTCATGTTGCAATGTTCGACAACCTGCAAGCATTGTCCATGCCTGGCATCGCCGGCATGATCGAACTGGTTGCCGGGATTTTGCTTATTCTTGGTCTGTTCACCCGTTCTGCAGCGTTCATCGCTTCTGGCATGACGGCAGTTGCCTATTTCTACGCCCATGCGCCTCAGGGCAATGCACTGTTCCCGCTCATGAATGGCGGCGAAACCGCCGTGCTTTACTGCTTCATCTTCCTGTTCATTGCTGCGGCAGGCCCTGGCACCTTCAGTATCGATAGCAGCCGCAAAGCCTAAAACGACCTTCCGACCCCATACGCCCGGGCACAGCCGGTCCCGACTGAGCCAAGCCTGCCGGATCGACATTGACCATCAACGTGCCGGGCTACTGCATCCGCTCCCCGCAAGGGGCAGCGCAGCAGGTTTTTCTTTCCACTTTTTGATTTTTTCGCCCAGCCAATCGGGCCTGTACACCTGCGGCTATATCCTGTCCGGCCCGACGCCGGAGGACATCCTGCACAGCGCAAGACGACCGATCTGCCCGCCTGTACATTTAAGCTTACGGAGATGATGATGACAATGCCTGTTTATTTTATTTCGCACGGCGGCGGCCCGTGGCCCTGGGTTGAGGAATGGAAACCCATGTACGCCGCGTTGCACGACTCGCTGCAGCGCCTGCCGGCACAGTTGCCGGCAACGCCAAAGGCCGTGTTGATGGTATCGGCTCATTGGATTACAGATGAAGTCACCGTAAGCACCGCCGCGCAACCGGGCATGCTGTACGATTATTATGGCTTTCCCGAGCATACCTACGCGGTGCAATATCCGGCACCCGGCGACCCGGCATTGGCCGCACGCGTGCAGACCTTGCTGCAGGCTGGTGGCATCGCTATTGCACAGGACGCCGAGCGTGGCTTCGATCACGGCGCATTCGTACCCATGGCCGTGGCCTTTCCCCAGGCAAATATTCCCATGGTGCAGCTTTCCATCCGCAAGGATTATGATCCGGCATTTCATCTGCAATTGGGCCAGTTGCTGACGCCACTCAGAGAGGAAGGCGTGCTGATTATCGGCAGCGGCCTGAGCTATCACAATCTGCGCCTTCTGGATGAGCGCGGCGCACAGCCATCTGCGCAGTTTGACGCCTGGCTGCAGCAAACCGTCGTGGGCAGCAATCCTGAGCAACGCGCAAACGGCCTGCTTCACTGGGAGCAGGCGCCCTCGGCCAGATTGGCTCACGCCCACGAAGACCACCTGATTCCCCTGATGGTCGCTGCCGGCGCCGCGCAGCAGGATCCGGCCACGCTGTCATACCACGAAGCGCATGCCTTCGGTTCCATCACGGCGTCCAGCTTCCGCTTCAGCCAGACACCCACTTAGGCAAGCGGCGCGACCGGGAGGGCTGCTCGCAGCCATGAGAATGGTAACGAACCATTCTCATGGTCAATGAACTGAATCAGGCGCCAAACGCTTGCCAAATGCCTCGCCGATCTCCACAATACGGGTTTGCCCGAGCGAACACCCCTGACATGACACCGCGACAAAAAGGCCTGACCAGCGCGCACATCGCCGCCGTTTTTTTCGGACTCACCGGCGTGTTGGGCCATGTGATTCACGCCAGCCCCATGACCATTACATTCGGTCGGGCCCTGTTTGCCGTGCTGGCCCTGTATGCCGTTGCACTGTGCCTTAAAACCTCGATCATGCGCGGCCTTGACCGCCGCAGCTACGTGTCCCTGCTTTGTTCCGGGCTGGCATTGACGATTCACTGGGTGACCTTTTTCATGGCCGTCAAAACCGGCGGCATTGCCATTGCCACCCTGGGTTTTGCCAGTTTTCCCGCCTTTATTACGCTGCTGGAGCGACTGGTGCTCAAGGATCAGGTCAATCTCATGGACTGGATCCTGGTGGTATTGGTGATCAGCGGGCTGATTCTGGTGACGCCTGCGATAGACCTGAACAATGCAGGCACCATCGGCCTGTTCTGGGGCGTGATCTCCGCCATTACCTTTGCCGCACTAGCCCTCATCAACCGCACGCTTGGCCGGCTCAACGCCATACAGATCGCCTTCTGGCAGAATCTGGTCGTACTGCTTCTTTGCCTGCCGCTGGGGCTGGGTGGCATGGCCATGCTGTCCGATAGCAGCCTGCTGTGGCTGATCGTACTGGGCGTGATCTGCACAGCGCTCTCGCATTTTCTATTTGTCCATAGCCTGCGCAGCATTCCCGCCCGCAGTGCCGGTCTCATTATTGCCCTCGAACCCGTTTATGCCATCGCCTTTGCCATGGTATTGTTCAACGAACAGCCCACGCTGAAAATGGCACTGGGCGCTGTACTGATCATTACAGCGGCGGTATGGCCACGCAAGCAGACCGGGCACGCTGCCTGACCGGCAGGCCTACAGGCCGCTACGCAGGATCGGCCTTAACGCCGGCGTCCTGATGCGCCTGATGGGCGATCCCTCGGCCCATGAGCAACCATGGCGATACGGCGCAGTTATTACATATGTCATAACCCCATGCTATCGACACATGGCTTGTCGCCGTCCCGACTGACCCCAAGGCGCTCGCAGCGCTGGTAACGACAGTTCGCTGGTGTGGTGAACATGATGATCACGATCGCTGCGGCGCCAATCCCGTACTGGCGCAAACAATGACCCGCGATCAGCGATTGTGGCGATCCCGCCTCAGGCGCTACAATAGGGCTCGCGCTGATTCATCAAAAAGGATTCCCCGTGCTTCGTGTTACCTCACTCAATGTCAACGGCCTGCGTTCCGCCTTCCGCAAGGGGCTGGCTCAATGGATGGAAAATCATAATGCAGATGTCATCTGTCTGCAGGAAATCAAGATCCAGGATGCGGACCTCATCGACGAACTGCGTCACCCGCTCAATTACACCGGCTACTTCTGCCATGCAGAGAAAAAGGGCTACAGCGGTGTAGGCCTGTATCTGAAACACGATGCCAATGTCAGTGCCGGCATGGCCTGCGATGAATTCGATCGTGAAGGCAGGATCTTGCGTGCAGATTTCAAGGACCTGACCATCATCAGCGCCTATCTGCCTTCGGGTTCCAGCGGAGACGAGCGGCAGGCCGCCAAGTTCCGTTTCCTGGAGCATTTCGGGCCCTGGGTTGACGCCATGATGGAAGACCATCGGAAAACCGGCCATA
Organism: Advenella sp.; assembly: GCF_052108595.1. Classification (NCBI taxonomy): domain Bacteria; kingdom Pseudomonadati; phylum Pseudomonadota; class Betaproteobacteria; order Burkholderiales; family Alcaligenaceae; genus Advenella; species Advenella sp. The sequence continues at coordinate 11,772 of NZ_JBQEAU010000061.1, read as the reverse complement.
ACTACATAATCTGCGGCGACTGGAATATCGCGCACCGGGAAATCGACCTGAAGAACTGGAAAGGCAATCTCAAAAACTCCGGCTTCACTCCGGAGGAGCGCGCCTGGATTTCAGATGTGTTTGACCGCCGCGGCTTCGTGGACGTTTTTCGCAAGGTCAACGAAGAACCGGATCAGTACACCTGGTGGAGTAATCGCGGCCAGGCCTGGGCAAAGAACGTAGGCTGGCGTATCGATTACCAGATCGCCACGCCAGGCATTGCTGAAAAAGCCATCGCCACATCCATTTACAAGGATGAACGCTTCTCGGATCATGCCCCGTTGACCATCGATTATGACTGGAAGCTGGAGCCGGTAGCAAGAGGCTGACCAGCAAAACCCGGGAGCTGCCGAACCGGTAGTTCCCGTCAGCCCATTGATACGCAACACTCAACGGCAGCGCTAATTGCGGCAACGCCAACACCGGCGCCAACGGCGCGCGGCACGACACGCCGACGTCACTATTGAGTCCTGGCGGTTCAGCGGCCGGCTACAACAACCAATCCAGGCCGGCCTGCGCACGCGCTCCGGCCATCAATTGATCGACTGTCAAATCATCACCCGCCAATCTGATCGCCCTCAATCCATATTGCGCACGCGATTGACCTCGCGTTGATTGACCCCGCCCGATTCATTACCCCAGGTATTGCGAATGTAAGTGGCCGCTGCCGCTATTTCCAGGTCGTTCAGAAAATGACGGAATGGCGGCATGCCATAAGGTTGCGGGGTTTGGGCCGTCGTGGGCGTAAACCCGCCATCCATGATCACACGCAACAGCCCCGTCACATCCCGTCCGCGTACCAGGCTATTGCCGTCAAGCGCAGGCCATGCCTGTTCCACGCCTTTGCCATCGGCCTGATGACAGGCAGCACAATACTGTCCATAGATTTTTTTGCCCATGGAATACAGTGTGTCGTTGACATCTCCACTACGTTCGATCTTGATGCCGGCGGCAGGCAATGATTTCAGATAAACAGCAATATCGGAGACATCCTGCTGATTCAGATACTGAACCCCGCGCAATGCTTCGCTCATCGGGCCAACCACGGCGCCATGCACGGATGCACCGGTCAATAGCAAATGCGCAATATCCTGAGCACTCCATACTCCCAGTCCGCCATCGGTATCACCTGTCAGTGCGGGCGCATACCATATGCCATCTGTCATTTTTCCGCCCTGCAGGAAACGGCTTTGGTCCATGCCTCCCAGGCTGTTGCGCGGTGTATGGCATTCTGCGCAGTGCGCCACGCCCTCCACCAGATGCCTGCCGCGCACCAGCGCATCATCCGACGGCTCGGTGCGCGCCACGGCATCAGCAGGCCGGAAATACAGCGCACGCCAGAACGCCAGCAGAAAACGCATATTGAACGGTTGCTGCAGCTCATGAGCGGGCGCCTGGCGATCGCTGGCCGGCAAGGTTTTCAGGTAACTGTAAATGGCATCGGTATCGGCCCGGCTCAGATGCGAATAACTCTGGTACGGAAAGGCCGGGTACAGCAAGGAGCCGTCCGGCGCCTTGCCGTTGTGCAGGGTGTGCCAGAAATCGTCGGCGGTCCAGTTGCCGATTCCATGTTGCGCATCGGGCGTAATATTCGGTGCGAAAAACGTACCAAACTCGGTCTTCAGGCCGCTGCCGCCGGAAAATTCCGGTGTGTCCACTGCCGTGTGGCACCCGACACAATTGCCGATCTGGGTCAGATATTTTCCCCGCGCAATCACCGCTGCAGACGCCTCACCCTTGGGCAGTGCGGATGCCACCAGCGGGCCATCGCGCGAACCCAGCCAATACATAAGGCCGGCTACAACCAGACCGATCACCACTACGGCAGCACAAATTCTTGAAAGCCATTTCATTGCTGCGCTCCCGACACGGTCTGAATCCCACAGGTCACCGGCGTTTTGGCCGATTCATTAATCGTCCCCGGCAAACGGGGATCCTGGCTGGATAGCCATGCCGAGACAGCCTGCACCTCGGCCGAGGTCATTTTCCTGGCGATATCGCCCATGCAATCGGGCTCCACCGAATGACGGATGCCATACTGCCAGGCCCCCATCTGCGCCGTAATATACTCGTTGGACAGGCCGGTCAGGCCCGGGATGCCCGGCTGCATGCCCTTGAGGTTGTCTCCGTGGCAGGCCACACAGGCGGGAATGCCGCGCTCTGCAGCGCCGTGGAGAACCAATTGTTCGCCCTGCTGCAAAATAAGCGGCGATACGCGCGGCGGCGTCACTGTTGCATACTCGGGTGTCTGCTTGCTGAACCAGACTGCAATTTCATACAAGTACTCATCAGACAGGGTGACCAGCAGGCGTTTCATGGGCAGGTATTCACGACGCCCTTCGCGGAAACGCAACAGCTGTTGATAAAGATATTGCGCCGGCTTGCCGGAAATGCGGGGATAGAAGGCATCAGCCCCCTGCACGCCAGTGGCGCCATGACACATGGTACAGGCCGCCAACCTGGCTTGCAGGGAGCCTGGCGTTCCCACCGGAATGCGGTTTTCACCGTTGACCGGTTTGGCCGGCGCAGCCGGTGTCGGTTTGGGTGGTTTGGCCGGAGCCTGGGCGTTCGGTATCTGTCCGGGGTCGGCCATGGTACCGCGGGTGGTGGACACGCTGCCGGTTGGCCGGCCACCCGTTACAGATTCCGGCTGGGCAGGCGTCTGTGCCATCGCTGAAGAAAGCACCAATAGGCTGCACCATGGCGTTGCCGTTTTAAGCACGCCCTTTAAAGTCAGGTTCATCGTTCGTCTCGTTCAAGCGCCGGTCTCGGGTGCCGGTGATGGATCTTTTTCCAGCGCCTTTATTCCGGCACGCATAAGCCAAAGGACCAGCAGTCCCGGCAACGCTATAAAAAAAGTAAATACAAAAAAAGCCGGCCAGCCATAGGCCTCTACAATCGGCGGCGTCAGCGGCCCCGCGACAAATACGCGGCCAACGGCCGACAAGGCCGATAACAGCGCAAACTGGCTGGCGGTAAATTGCACATGGCATAACGCCATCAACAGGGCGACGAACGCGGCCGTCCCCAGGCCGCCACAGAGATTCTCGAAACCCACGCCCAGCGCCATCAGGGGCAGGTTCTGGGGATGCAGTGCAATCATCATATACATCAAATTGGACAGCGCCTGCAACAGACCAAAAAGCATCAGGGAGCGGTACAGCCCCAGCTTGCCCATGATGCCGCCACCGATAAGCGCACCAACGATGGTTGCCACCACCGCAAGAATTTTGTTGACGGAGCCGACCACTTCCGGCGAAAACCCGGCGCCGCGGATCAGAAACGTGGTCGACAACGCACCCGCAAAGGCATCGCCCAGCTTGTACAGTACAATCAGCGCCAGAATACTGATGGCGCCCTTGCGCGAAAAGAATTCCTGGAACGGGACGGTGAACGCATCATACAAGGTGCGCGGCGCGACGTTGGCCCCGGCCGCCTCGGGCTCGGGTGCCAGCCAGGTCAGCACCGCGGCACTGAACATCAGCAGGCCCATGAAGATATACATGCCGCTCCAGCCCATCCAGACGGCAGCCAGCCAGATGGCCAGCCCGCCCGACACCACCATGCCAATGCGATAGCCCAGTGTCCGTATCGCCGCCCCTGCTGCGCGCTCCTCATGGCGCAGCACATCGGCACTGTAGGCGTCAAATGCAATATCCTGGGTTGCCGACAGAAACGCCACCAACGTGGCCAGCGCCGCCAGCCAGAACAGCGAGCGCGACGGGTCCAGCAGGCCCATGCCGCAAATGGTCAGACCCAGCAGGATCTGCGACAAGGCCATCCAGCCGCGACGCCTTCCCATGAAAGGCGGCACATAGCGGTCAATAAAAGGCGCCCACAAAAACTTGAATGTATAGGCTGCGCCCACCAATGTCAGGAAACCAATTTCGGTGAGCGGCACGTCTTCGACCGTGGCCCAGGCCTGCAATGTTCCGCCCGTGAGCGCTAGCGGCAGCCCGCTGGCCAGGCCCAGCAGCAACAGCGGATAGACTCGCGGGCTCAGATACGGGCGGATCAGGTTTATCATGGCGTAGGCTTTCTGTCGGTCTCGAAATGATAAACCGCCAGCGTACTGCGCAGACTGGGCAACAGGGAGATCTCGGTTTCTTCCCGGAAGGTGGCACGCTCCAGAATCCGGAATCCAAGGCGCAGGGCCAGATCCTCAAAATCTTTCAGCGTACATAAATGAATATTGGGTGTGTTATACCACTCATAGGGCATCTGACCGGTAACCGGCATGCGTCCGGTCAGTATGGACAAACCATGCGTCCAGTGGCCGAAGTTGGGAAACGACACCACGCCATAGCGTGCAACGCGTCCCATTTCCTTCAAAATATGTTCGGTGTTGACGACAGCCTGCAAGGTCTGGGAAAGCACAACCGTATCGAACTGCCGGTCATCGAACATGGCCAGGCCTTCCTCCAGGTCCTGCTGAATCACGCGCACCCCTTTGTTGACGCAGGCGATAACCTGGGCGTCTTCCTTTTCCACCCCCACCGCCGTGACGCCGCACCGGCTCTGCAAATGGGCAAGCAGCATACCGTCTCCGCACCCCAGGTCAAGCACCCGGGAGTCGTCGCGAATCCAGCCGGCAATGCGCAATAGGTCGGCGCGTACTTTTTTTTGCTCTGTCGTTGTCGTCATGCTGCTTCCTGATCAAGTTGCACCGCCGTCAGGTTCAGGCTGTCGGCAATGCGCTGATAGTACGCCCTGACCACTGCATGGTAGCGCGGGTCGTCGAGCAGAAACGCATCGTGTCCATGTGGTGCGTCAATTTCGGCATAGGTAACCGGCTGCCCGTTTTTGAGCAGCGCCTTTACCAGTTCACGCGAACGTTCCGGCGGAAAGCGCCAGTCGGTGGAAAAAGACACCGTCAGAAATTCAGCCTGCGCCGGACGCAGGGCTTCGGTCAGGTCGCCGCCATGTTTGCTGGCCGGATCGAAGTAATCCAGCGCCCGCGTAATCAGCAAATAGGTGTTGGCATCAAAATATCTGGAAAATTTCTCGCCCTGATAACGCAGATAGGACTCGACCTCGAACTCGACATCGTAGCCGAACCGGAACTGCCCGTCCTCCGTCGGATTGCGTTTTGCGCGCCCGAATTTTTCGGCCATGTCGTCATCTGACAGATAGGTGATATGTCCCACCATGCGCGCGACGGACAGGCCGCGTGCGGGCACGGTATTGTATTCATAATAATTGCCGCCATGGAAATCGGGATCGCTGATAATCGCGCGCCGCGCCACTTCGTTAAAGGCAATATTTTGTGCCGACAGATTAGTGGTGCTGGCGACCACCACACAATGGGCGATGCGCTCGGGCAACTCAATGGCCCAGCTCAGCGCCTGCATCCCCCCCAGCGAACCACCCATGACCGCAGCAAACCGGTCAATGCCGAAGTGATCTGCGACCCGGGCCTGGGCCCTCACCCAGTCTTCGACCGTCACGACCGGGAAGGTTGATCCCCAGGGCTTGCCCGTCGCCGGGTCGATCGAGGCCGGCCCGGTCGAGCCGAAGCACGAACCCAGATTATTGACCCCGATGACGAAATAGATATTCGTGTCCACCGGCTTTCCAGGTCCGACCATATTGTCCCACCAGCCAACGTCTTTTGCGTCGGTGGCCGACACGCCTGCAACATGATGCGACGCATTGAGCGCATGACAGACGAGCACGGCGTTGCTGCGCTGGGGGTTGAGCGTACCATAGGTTTCCACGGCGAGCGTGTACGACGGTAACACCTGGCCACTGCTGAGCGTGAGCGGTTGATCGAACTGAAGAAATTGGGGCGTAACCACGCCCACAGACTGCTGTGAAGTAGAATGTTGTGAGACCATACGGACCTTTTTAGCGGGATTTTTGAGGCGCCCGCAAGCGGATCAGACAAATCGGCGCCGACCTTTACAGCATTGTATCATTTTAAAAACCAGCAGACAGGCCGTTATCGGAGCGTCATGCCGTTCAGAAATTCGTCCGCAACCGACTCTTTCAGCGTGTTGTCCTGACCGGCCGCGTAGGCCTGGGCAATCACGCCACTGCCCGCAAATACCTTGACGTAGACGCTTGCATTCTCGTTGCCCACGGCTTTTCTGAAAGTCAGTTTCTGTCCGAATGGCGGCAACGGCTCGGGCAACGTCTCATTCATGCTGGCGTATATCGAGCGAAGCAGTGCCTCACCCGCCTTGCGCGTACTGGCCTCGTCCTGCTTTGCCTCCGGCAACAAACTGTAGACAACCGCAAATACCTGATCGTCCACCAACGCCATGTCCATGGTAAAGGGATATGACACCCCTTCGATTTCCGTAGTGCGCGATTCGCTGCGCGGCTTATCAGGAAAAATCGCCTGGACCCGCCCACCAGCGGTAGACACTTCGCGCCAATCGTATTTTGGCGAACAACCTGCCAACAAAACCATGAAAAAAACAAGAGCCAGACGTTTGATCACCTGCACCACCCAAATTAATTAATTCGAAACAAACCGTTTAAAACTGAAAAGCTGCGGAACTCCCTTAAAATCAGCAATTATTGATTTCAGAGATATCTCAGGACGACTTGTGCAGCGCATGACCACACTACAGCAGCATCGAGACTCGCTAACTCATATTCTACGCGGAATTGAACGCGAAGGGCTACGGATCGACCGTGATGGCGCGCTCGCCACCACGCCGCACAGTACTCTTCTGGGCTCCGCGCTGACCCATCCGAATATCACGACCGATTATTCGGAAGCGCTGATCGAGCTGATTACCGGGACACATACTTCAGTGGACGGTCTGCTCGAAGAGCTGACCGACGTACACCGCTTTGCCACCCGCCAGTTCCCGTCCGAAAGCATCTGGATGCAGTCGATGCCAGGGCATCTGCCTGCCGACGACCAGATTCCCATTGCAACTTACGGAAAATCCAACAGCGGCATGCTGCGCCATGTGTATCGTCGCGGCCTGGCTGAGCGCTATGGCCGCACCATGCAATGCATTGCCGGACTGCATTACAATTTTTCACTGCCCGACTCGCTGTGGCAGATTCTTGATCTCGATGGCGCAACAGAGACTGAGCGCCAGTCTGTCGGCTACATGGGACTGATCCGCAATTTCACCCGTTATAACTGGCTGCTCATGTATCTGTTCGGCGCGTCGCCCGCAGTCCCCCGGTCATTTCTGGGCGATCGGCCCAACCCCTTGCGCGAACTGGATCACGACACGCTGTATCTGCCCTACGCCACCAGCCTGCGCATGAGCGACTTGGGCTACCAGAACGATGCACAGGCTGGGCTGAGAATGTGCTACAACGACCTGTCTACCTTCATCAGGAAAATGTATCACGCCGTCACGCAACCCTGGCCCGAGTATCAGGCGCTGGGCACCCATCGCGACGGTCAGTGGATTCAACTGAACACCAATGTGCTGCAGATCGAAAATGAGTACTACTCAACGATTCGGCCCAAGCGCACCACCGCACGTGGCGAAAGACCCATTACGGCGCTCATGGAGCGTGGCATCCAGTACGTCGAGATCCGCTGCCTGGATATTGATCCTTTCAGCGCTGTCGGTATTTCAAACGCAACCTGTCATTTCATGGACGCGTTCCTGCTGTTCTGTGCCGTACATGACAGCCGGCTTTTCCCTTACGACGGTTTCTGTGAAGAAAGCCAGGCCAATTTCACCGACGTAGTCAACCGCGGCCGCGACCCCTCATTGCGCCTGACCAGCAACGGCGAAGACATTTCCATCCCGGCCTGGGGCAATCAATTGCTCGACCAGATTGCACTGTACGCCAAGGAACTGGATATCGCTTTCAGCACCACGCAATACAGCGCGGCGATCCAGGAGCAGCGTCACAAACTGGATGACGTCTCTGCCACGCCCTCAGCCCGTATCCTGCAGGAGCTTCGCGACAGCGGCCTGAGTTTTGCCGACTATACCCAGTTGCAAAGCCAGCGCCTGTCCGACGAGCTTCGCTTTGATGAACTGTCTGCCGACACCGAGCAGAAAATGCGCGCCAGCGTGCAAAAATCGCTTGAGGAACAAGCGGCGATAGAAGCGTCCGACAACGAAAGCTTTGACGAATATGTCGAGCGTTATATGGCGGCTCTGAAACGGCCGGAATAAACGGAGATTTTCATGTTTCTGAAGAATGCATGGTATGTCGCGGCATGGAGCCACGACATTGTCCATGAGCTTTATCCATTGCAATTGCTCAATGAATATCTGGTGTTCTATCGCCAGCAGGACGGTCAGGTCGTCGCCCTTGAAGACGCCTGCCCGCACCGTAAACTGCCCTTGTCAATGGGCCGGCTCATCGATGACGCCGTTGAATGCGGCTACCACGGGCTGACCTTCAACGGCCAGGGCGCCTGTATTTTCGCCCCGGGCGCAAAAATTCCCCGTGCAGCCACCGTCAAGAATTTTGCCACAACCGAAAAATACGGTCTGGTCTGGGTCTGGATGGGCGACGCAGAAAAAGCTGACGCTTCCCTGATCCCGCATATTGCAGAGTATGGCCATCCTGACTGGGGAATCAATCAGGGCGACGCAATGATGGTCGAATGCAACTACCTGTACATGACCGACAATCTGCTGGACCCTTCGCATGTGGCCTGGGTACACCGCAGTTCGTTCGGCAACAGCGCCTGTGTGAACGAACCCTTGACCACAACGGTGACTGATAACGGCGTCATCGTCTCGCGCTGGATGTATGACACGGAAGTTGCTCCTTTCTATGCGAAGTTCGTCAAGTTCACCGGCAACTGCGATCGCAAGCAGCATTACGAAGTGCGCTATCCGTCACACGCCATCATCAAGGCCGTCTTTACGCCTGCTGGCACCGGCGGCGACGAAGCGGCGACCCATCCCGATGTATTTCTGATGGACTCCTATAATTTTCTGACGCCCGTCGACGAAAAGACCACGCGCTACTTTTGGTTCCAGCTTAGAAACTTCAGTCCCAATGATGCAGACGTGTCGCGCCAATTTGCCGAAGGCGTACGCAAGGCATTTGAAGAAGACCGGATCGTGCTGGGCGCCGTACAAAAGGGCATGGACAATCGCCGCACGCCATTCATCAATCTGAAGCTCGATGGCGGCCCGATCAAGTTTCGCAAGGGACTGGACCGTCTGATCAGCCAGGAACAGACGGCGACGCCTGAAAAGACGGCTAGAACCAAGCTGGCGATCATTCCCATTCAGGAAACCGCCATTAGTCAGGCCGATTAACCAGGCAGGCCAGCCAGGTGGATCCGCCTGGCAAGTTAGCCGGTGCAGCAGGCAAAAACAGCCCCAGCGCGTCATTGCCATGTGACGCAACAAAATAGCGACCCTTAACGTACCCGAAAATGATTGCGGTAGCGCAGCAACCGCCTGCTGGCCAGCCATTGAAAAGGCAGCATAAGCACTGACAACATTCCTGCCACCACAACCGTTGGTTGGGCCATCAGCAAACCCTGAAGAATCGCCATGGCCCCGAGAACGGCCACCACCGTCGTGGTTGTGCTGCGTACCTCTGCCGATTCGTCGCAAATACTCTTGTTGGTGCGATGAAATATTCTGGCGGCTGGCAAATTCCCGGTAAAGGTGGCCAGCGAACTTCTTCCTGCAAGCGCCCAGGAAACGACAAACGTATCGAGCACTTCAGTCAGCTTTGTGCCCACGCCGGAAAGCCGGATAAAGACAAACCGTGACACAAAATCAAGAATAATTGTTGTTGCTGCAATTGCCAGCGCCACTGCGGCGGCATTGGACAAGGGTCCATAGCCCGCAAAGAGCGGAATCAGGAGCATAAAGACCATGGGTATCAGTAAAAAGGCAAACCAGGCTGACAGCTGGGACAGAATCGGCAGAAGATAGTTTTTTTTCACGGTCATAATCCGGGTGAAATACCGGGTAAGCACCTGGAAATTACCGTGAATCCAGCGCTCCCGCTGTTTTTCCAAATCAAAAAAGGTAAACGGCAGCAAGCCCGCGCCGGCCGACTGCGCAATATAGCGACCACGGAATCCACGCATATGCAATTGGAGCCCGATTTCTGCGTCCTCGGTTAGTGTAGAAGTTTTCCATCCGCCCAACGTACGAAGCGCCTTGACCGCAATCACCGACAACGTGCCGGTCAACAGCATGGTATTGGCCGCATCGGCGGCTCTGGTCACAGTCGCAAAATACAGACCCAGTTCATATTTCAATCCTGCAGCCCCTTGCCCCCGATAAGACTGGGGAAACTGAAGATAGTCGTATTCGTTCTGCGCCAGCAGGTTTGATGCACGAGTCAGAAAATCTCTGTCCACGGTATAGTCAGCATCTACAATCACAACGTGCGTAGCCCTGCGATTGCGCAGTTCCAGTGCAATATCCAGTGCGCCAGCCTTGGCATTGGCAACATTGATGCGGTGATAGAATCGCAGCCGCGCGCCCTTTTCCATACAGTGATCACTCACCGGCATCCATAAATCAGGATCGTTCGTATTATTGTCAATCACCAGCAATTCGAAATCATCATAATTGGATGCGAGAATGGAATCGATTGTCTTGATGACAATATCGGGGGGCTCGTTGTGCGTGGGCAAATGGACAGAAAAATACGCTGCGCCACGGCCCGCCGATACTCCCGGGTAGTCTGCGCGTGTGGCGACCAGCTTATCGACAGGTGTCGTTGCCTGCAACCTGCTCTTTCTCCAGTTAACAAACAGCACAGACCATTTCAGCCCCCAGCTCACAATGAACAGAATCGTGTTCGCGTACACTGCAAGAATACTTATAGCCAGAATCCATTTCATCATTAAATTTCCTGATATCGACGCGGTGAATGTCTGCAAAAAATGTTCACATTCGGTTTGCGTAAACGCTGAACAGGCGCACTAAAAAATCATTTTCTTCAAGCCATATCAAGCTCACCCACTTGCATCAACATGGCCTTAACTCTTTGGAGTTGAACGGGCAACTGGCTGTACAACACGCGTTCCCGTCGCAAGCAGTGCGCATGCTGCTCAAGCTGTTGCCACAACATCCCGAATTGCCTGATATTGTCCAGCGCATCGTAACGTGAGGATTCGATATTCAGGAACGCGTACAGGTCATGACAACTTTGTCCCTGCTGCCACATCCGCCGCGCTGACGCTCGGGCACCCGCGCGCAGCAGCACCAGATGCGCAGGCTCCAGTGCTTCATCGATCAGAAAATCCCCACTGCCTGCCCGGATACGTAGCGCCTGTGCCATACCGCCTTCCGCCCTTCCGTCCATGCGACAGGAAGTGACCACTTTGGCCTGGCCGCAATAGCAAATGCGATAGTCATGCAGAGCCACTCGCTGCGCCAACGCCCGGTCCTCAGAAAGCGGTACTGCCGGAACGCCGCCAACAACATCATGGACCAGTCTGCGAATAGCCAGACTGGCGCCGGAAACCTGATTGTGGTGTGGCCAGGTATTATCCGGATCCGGGTCCAGTTGATGTATCAATTCAAGGCAGGTCTGCCGATACTGTCCTTCCAGCGTGTTCTTTCGATGAATGGCGCAGATTTGCTCATACTGCGGATGTGACTGGTCCAGCAAAATATCGCCACACACCAGATCATAGCCGGCAGCAATCTGTGCCAGATTGGCGGACACCCAGTCAATATCTGGTCGCGAGTCCGCATCGGTGCACAGAAGAACACCATCGGGCACGACCGAGAGCGCAGCCCATTGCATCGCCATTCTGCGGATAAAACCCGCCTGGGAAAAGTGGGTCGCCACTGTAATATTGAT